>JADZAX010000648.1 GCA_020852405.1 Verrucomicrobiales bacterium | reverse complement strand
GGGGTGGGGGAATCGTGGGACACTGGGAAGCGTTGGTTGGGGCGTGGAATGTGGGTTCGGGGAGGCGAAGGAGGGGGCGGAGCAGGGAAATTTTCCGTGGGGTTCCGCCACCGGGTCAATCGGTCTTGAGGACCTTGATGAACGCCTCCTGCGGGATATTGATTTTTCCGATGGCCTTCATCTTTTTCTTACCTTCCTTCTGCTTTTCGAGCAACTTCCGTTTGCGGCTGATGTCACCGCCATAGCACTTGGCGGTGACGTCCTTGCGCATCGCGGAAATCGACTCGCGGGCAATGATTTTTCCGCCGATGGCGGCTTGGATGGCGACGACGAAAAGCTGCTGGGGGATAACTTCCTTCAGTTTGGCCGCCAGGTGACGGCCCCGTGACTCGGCTTTCTCGCGGTGCACGATGGTGGCGAAGGCATCGACAGGTTCACCGGCGATGAGCATGTCCATTTTCACCAGATTGGCGGCCTGATAGCCGTCGTATTCATAATCCATCGAGCCATATCCCCGGGTCAGGCTTTTGAGACGGTCGTTGAAATCGACCAGGATTTCGTTGAGCGGGAGGCCGCAGGTCAGCATGACCCGGTTGTCGTCCAAGGTCTCCGTGATCGTGACTTCGCCGCGTTTCTCCATCACCAGCTGCATCATTTCGCCGATGTAATCATTCGGGATCAGGATGAAGGCCTTGACCATGGGCTCCCGGATTTCCTGAATCTCCTGTGGCTCTGGGAGATAGCAAGGATTGTCCACGGTGATCTCCTCGCCGTTGGTTTTGGTGATTTCATAGACGACCCCCGGGTAGGTGGAAATGACGTCCATGTTGTATTCCCGACGGAGCCGCTCCTGCACGATCTCCATGTGGAGCAGTCCGAGGAACCCGCAGCGGAAGCCGAAGCCCAGAGCGGCCGAGCTTTCCGCCTGGTAGGAAAAAGCCGCATCGTTGATCTGGAGCTTGCCCAGGGCGAGCTTGAGTTGTTCAAAGTCCTCCGAACTGACCGGATAGATCCCTGAAAAGACCATGGGATGGATTTCCTTGAAGCCCGGAAGCGCCTCAGTGCAGGGCCGCTGGGCGTCGGTCACGGTGTCCCCGATCTTGACCTCGGTGCTCGACTTCATGTTGGCAATGAGGTAGCCCACATCGCCAGGCTCAAGGACGTCGCGGGCCGTCATTTTCGGGGTGAAGACGCCGACTTCCTTGACCTCGTAGGTTTTGTTCGTCGAGAACATGCGGATCTGGACACCGCGCTTGATCGACCCGCTCATGAGGCGCACGTAACTGACAACGCCCCGGTAGGTGTCAAAGACCGAGTCGAACACCAGGGCCCGCAGCACATTGTCCTGTGGCACCTCGGGGTGGGGAATGCGGCTGACGATGGCTTCGAGGATGTCCTCGATGCCGATGCCCATCTTGGCGCTCGCGGGAATGCCGTCCTCACCGGGGATGGCGAGAATTTCCTCGAGCTGGCGGCGCACTTTGGGGAGATCCGCCGCCGGCAGGTCCACTTTGTTGATGACCGGGACGACGTGGAGTTTCTGCTGGTTGGCAAGGTGGAGGTTGGCCACGGTCTGGGCCTCCACTCCCTGGGCGGCATCGACGAGGAGGAGCGCCCCCTCACAGGCCGCGAGGCTCCGGGAGACCTCGTAGGAAAAGTCGACGTGGCCGGGGGTGTCCAGCAAATTCAGTTTGTAGGTCTTCCCGTCCTGGGCCGGGTAGAGCATGGTGACGGGGTGCGCCTTGATGGTGATGCCCCGCTCCCGCTCCAGGTCCATGGCGTCGAGGAGTTGATCCTGACGTTGGCGCATCGTGATGGTCTGGGTGAACTCCAAAAGGCGATCCGAGAGCGTGGTCTTCCCGTGGTCGATGTGGGCGATGATGGAGAAATTGCGTGTGAGTTCGAGGGACATAGACCGTAGTGCCGCGGGGCCAGGGGGCGAAGCAGAGCGCTGGACATTACGGGGCATTTTCCCGGCTGTAAAGCACTAGGGTACGGGCAGGCAGCCCCGGTGGATTCGCATCTTGCGGGTCCGGTCGCCTCCGTCTAGGGTGGGGACGATGTTTCGGACCTCATTTTTTCCACCAGGCCCACGGGGCATGACGATTCCATGATCCGTGAAGTGGAACAACCGCCGGATGCCGCGGCGATGGACGGCTGGCTGAAACGCCATCTCTGGCACCATTCGGCTTTTGCCGATTTTTCCGCCTTGGTGGAGCGCAAACAGGCGCTCGGAACGACCATCGGGGTCTGCATTCCGACCCTCAATGAGGCGGCCACGATTGGGGAAATCGTGGGCACGCTGCGAGCCTCCCTGATGGAAGACGTGCCCCTGCTCGATGAATTGGTGGTCATGGATTCAGGTTCGACAGACAGCACCCGTCAGATTGCCAAGGACGCCGGGGCCCGGGTCGTCGAAGCCGCCGCGGTGCTTCCGGGACTGCCCCGGATGCGGGGCAAAGGGGAGAATCTCTGGAAGGCTCTGCAGGCCATGCGGAGCGACCTGCTCTGCCATGTCGATGGGGACATCGCGAACATGCACCCGAGGTTTGTCACCGGCCTGGTCGGACCACTGCTGACGCATCCGGAGCTGATGTATGTCAAAGCCTTCTACCGGCGTCCACTCGCAGATGCGGGCGCCGTGCTGCCTTCGGAAGGGGGACGGGTCACGGAGATTCTGGTGCGTCCCATGTTTGCCGCGTTTTTCCCGGAACTGTCAGGATTCATCCAACCCCTGTCAGGAGAATACGCGGCCCGGCGTTCGGTTTTGGAGCGGATCGCCTACCCGGTGGGCTACGGGGTCGAAACGGCCCACCTGATCGACATCTGGCGGGGCTGGGGATTGGGAGCGCTCGGACAGGTGGATCTCGATCAACGGGTCCACCGTCACCAGAGCACTCTGGCACTCGGCCGCATGGCCTACGGGATTCTGCAATGTCTGTTGCGGCGTGTCCAGAATGCCGGGCGGAAGGTCGATTTCGGCGAGATTTCCCCGTGGCTGAGGCAGTTCGAACCCAATGATGCCGGCAACCACCAGTTACGGGTGCATCAATTGGCCGAGATGGAGCGTCCCCCGATGATAGAAATACCTGATTATCACGCTGCGGGCGGTGACGTCACTGGGGGGATGGAAATACTGTGAAAATCGCCCTGGTTCATTACCATGCCCGCCCTGGGGGCGTCACCCAAGTGCTCCTGCACAGCGCGAAAGCACTGCGGCAACGGGGCTGGGACGTGTTGACCATCCTTGGCGAACCGCCCACCGCGCAATGGCCCGAGAGCGCGGGAGCCTGGAGCGCCGTGTCAGGACTGGGATACCGCTCGGAAGCGGAACCCGGAGACATTCCGCTGCTGCACCGGGCACTCCAGGCTGAAGTGACCCGTCATTGGGGACAGTCTCCCGATCTATGGCTGGTGCACAATGCCTGCCTCGCCAAAAATGTGGTGGTTTGCGGGGTCATCGAGCGAATGGCCGAGGAAGAAGCTCCCCTGCTGCTGCAGATTCATGATTTTGCCGAAGATGGCCGGGCCGCCAATTTGGCGGCGGCGCGCCGCTACCACGCCTCGTTGTCCGGGGTGGGGGAATTTTCGCAGTGGCTGCATCCCTCGGGAGCGGGACTGCACCGGGCCGTGCTGACCCATCGTGACCTGGCCCTCCTGCAGCGTTGCGGGTTTGCCATGGACCGGCTGCATTGGATGCCGAACGCGGTTTCGGTGATCCCGTCGGGGGTGGAGTGCCCGCGCGATCCGTTGCTCAGCGTATCCCCGGTGCGGGGGGTCCGGAGAAAGAATTTCGGAGAACTCTGTCTGCTGGCCCAGCTCGGGCAAGCCGGAGGGGGACGCATCGTGACCACCCTGGCTCCGGTGGATCCCTCGTCCCGCAGGGCCTACGATTTCTGGGTGGCTTCCGCGAAACGGATGCGGCTGCCGATTGAGTTTGGCGTGGTCTCCAGCGGAGTGGAATCCTACCCGGATTTGATGTGCAAGGCCGGGAGGATCCTCACCACCAGTGTGTCGGAGGGCTTCGGTTTCGCCTGGCTGGAACCCTGGCTCCTCGGTCTCACGGTGGCAGGACGCGATCTTCCGGATCTGACCGACGATTTCCGTTCCTTTGGCTGGGAGTTTCCGGAGAGTTACGAACGTATCAATATCCCGGTTTCCTGGCTGGGGGAATCCCGTCTCCGAGCCATGTGGCTGGACGCCCTGGAGCGGATGTGGGCGGACTGTGGTCTTGCGGTGCCTCCCGATGCTCCGGACCTGCTTTGGTCCGCGGTCGTGCAGGAGGATCAGGTCGATTTCGGTCGACTGGATGAGTCGCTTCAGGAACGAGTGCTGGAGCATTTGCACCACCATCCCGAAGACATGGAATCGTTGGGAGCGGTTTTGCCTGCCGTTTCCTATTCCGAGGAGTTCCTCCTGGGCCAGGCGGTCCGCATCCAGAACGCGTTGGGCATGGAGGCGGTCGGAGACCGGTTGGACCAGCTTTGCCGTCTTGTCGCCGCAGGCACCGCCGGGCCTGTGGAAGCCTCCGATCCCCAGGCTTTGCTGAGGCATTTTCTTGACCCAACGAAATTCTGGCCCCTGAAGCACTGACCTATCCAGGGGCTGGCACGGTCATGGGGGACGGGGGGCGAATTCCCAGTTTCCCCCCACCGGATGCTGCTTTAGTGTTCTCGACTCATGAGACTTGGAAGCATCCACCATCTCCGTATCATCACCCCGGGCCGGGAAATCGCGCGTGGCTCATTGCACTTCACTCCGGATGGTCGCCTGGCGGCATTGTCACCCTCTGACCAAGGAGTTTCCGGACCGGGAGCGTTCGATGGCAGCGGTCTCACGGCCATGCCAGGATTCATCGACATCCACAGCCACGGGGCCAACGGGTGCGATCTTTCCCATGCCACCGAAGACGCGGTCCGGACCATTGCGGAGGCCAAGCTCAGGGAAGGCGTCACGACCTGGCTGCCCACCACCTGGACGGAGTCGCCCGCCGCGTTGCAGGCCATGGCCGGAGCGGTGGCCTCTTACCACCAGCGTTCCACGCATGCCCGGGCCGACTTTCTCCATGTCGAAGGTCCCTACCTGAACCGCACCCAGGCGGGGGCCCAGAATCCGCAGGAAATGCGTCCTCCCGATGTCGATGAAATCCTCGGGCTCCATGGCATTCATCCCGTGCGACTGGTTTCCGTGGCCCCGGAACTCCCCGGAGCACTGGATTTCATCCGGGCCATGACGGATCATGGCATCGTGACCTCGGCCGCCCACACGGCGGCGACCATTGAAGAATACCGGGCCGGACGAGCCGCCGGGTTGACCCATTTGACCCATTACTGCAACCAGATGTCCCCGCTGCATCACCGGGCCGTCGGGATGGTCGGCGCCGCGCTGCTCGACGACGAGGTCATGATCGAGGCCATTTGCGACACCGTCCATTTGAGCCGCGACATGGTGGCACTGTTGTTCAAACACCGCTCGACCGACCGCATCATGCTCATCACGGACAGCATGGCCGCTTCCCATCTCGGCGACGGTGAGTATCCCATGGGCGGCATTCACATCACGGTGCAGGGCGGCATCGCCCGCATTGCCGCGGGGAATCTCGCGGGAAGCACTCTCTTGTTCCAGGATGGCCTCCGCCACGTGGCGGAAATTTCGGGACTGCCTTTGACGGAGTTGGTCAAGACCACGGCGTCGAACCAGGCCCGGTCGCTTGGCTTCACCGATCGCGGCAATCTGGCGGAGGGGGAATGGGCCGACGTGGTCCTCCTCGACGACGACTTCAATGTCAGGGCCACTGTGGTGGGCGGCGAGATGCGGTATCAGGCCTGATTTCCAAATGTTGCCCACCGAGCCAACGCCTCCGGTGCGGGGGATTGCCATTCCCGGGCCAGGACGGGGTGAGCCACGGCTTTGGATTGCGGAAATTTTTCATTCCCTGCAGGGAGAGGGATCTCTGACCGGCGTTCCCTCAATCTTCGTCCGCACCGCGGGATGCAATCTGCGCTGCCGTTGGTGCGACACCCCGTATGCCTCCTGGAACCCGACCGGTTCCTGGCTCACCGTGGCCGAAATCATCGCCCGGTCCCAGCGCCTTGCCGGTCGGGGGACCCGCCATGTGGTGCTTACCGGAGGTGAACCGATGGTGGCCCGGGGCATTCATGATCTGGCCCAGGCCTTCCGCGAGAGGGACTGGCACATCACCATTGAAACCGCCGGAACCAAAAGACCGGACGGCATCGCCTGCGACCTCGCTTCGATCAGTCCCAAGTTGTCCCATGCCACGCCCCATCCCGGAGAAGCTTCCCCCGGTTGGATTGTGCGTCACGAATCCCTGCGGTGGCAACCCGGCGTCATCGAAGAATGGATTCTGGGCGGGGAGTATCAATTGAAGTTTGTCATCGCCACGGAGGAACATTTTCATGAAATGGAGACCATGCTGGGAACCCTGGGGGAGCGGGGGATTCCCGTCCGCCCTTGGTGTGTCCAAGTGATGCCGGAAGGAACTGTCCGGGAGATTCTGGAATCCCGGCAAAGCGAACTTCTCCCCTTGTGCAAGGATCGTGGCTACCGTTATTGCGAACGACGTCACATTCACTGGTTTGGCAACACCCCGGGCACCTGATGCGCCAGGCTGGCCACACCTTCCCGGCCAGGTGGCTACGACAATAGAAGATGACCATGCAAATCCCTTCTCCCATTCTTCCCTCAACCAATTCTCCAGCGGTGCGGCGACCGACGGTGGGGAAGGTGATGCGCCGCGCAAAATCTCTCGTTTGGAGTCTTGTCTGGTTGCTGGCAGCAACTGGTTCGGCCTCGGGTCAGACAAGCAGCGGGGCGGCCCCAGCCCCGGCTCCGGATCCTGGGACCGCCGCTCTGCCTCCGGTCGACAGACGACCGAACCTGGTCCTGATCCTTGCCGATGATCTGGGATGGGCGGACTCCAAGCCATATGGTCATCCCGCCCTGCGCACGCCTCATTTGGATAGGTTCGCCAAGGAAGGACTACGCTTTGACCGGGCTTATGTCACCGCCAGTGCCTGCAGCCCAAGTCGTGCCAGCATCATCACTGGGCGCTATCCCCACAACACACAGGCGGAAGAGTTGCATT
>JADZAX010000647.1 GCA_020852405.1 Verrucomicrobiales bacterium | reverse complement strand
GGTGCTTGTGTGGGATCCGTTAGCTCCGTTGCGGGCACGGTTTCAGTGGTCGGCAATGCCCAGACAGACAACGCTGGCGCGGCCATCAACGTCAACTCGCCCTCCTCCACCAACTTCACGAACGCCCTCAACTCCTTTCAGAGTCCCACCGGCGGGAACGTGGCGTTTGCCAATTCCTTTTTCTCCGCCAAGCTTGGTCCTAAAGGAGGCCCTGCGATGACGTTTAAAGGATCCGGCACGGTCTCTTTCGTGGGAGACAACCTCTCCACCGCCGCTCAGACCATAACTAGGACGGATACCACGAACACTGTGAATGGAAATACTACTACTCAGATTACGGTCACTACCACTAACAATACTGGTGCTGGACAAAATTCATCCTTTCCACAGAGAGGATCCAAACACAAGTTCCGGGTGACAGGTTCACGCGTTTCCACGGTGGTTTCTTCTGTCTGATCTTCTGTGACATCGGATCCAACTTTCACGGAGGCTCGGCGCTCGATTCAAAGAGTGTCGGGCCTTTCTCTTTTGGAATTGCTCGTCGTGATGGTGATCCTTGCGATCCTTGCGTCGATCGTTGTCCCTGCCTACCGCATTCAGGTGGAAAAAGCGGAACGGGTGGCCTGCATGTCCCACATGCGTCGGATCCATGGGGGACTGGGAGCCCACACCACTGACAAAGGCTTTTGGCCGCAAGTGCCTTTTGACGATGATGAAATCTCCGTCGAAGACATGAACAAGATGTGGGTCAATGTGTTGGCTCCTTATGGGGTCACTTCCCAGGACTGGATGTGTCCGGGCGACAAATTGTCCCCCTTTGTCAAAGATGATCAGGGAGAGTTCCGGATCAGCTATGTCGTGACTCCTTTCGATGCCGGATCCACGACGCCCTACAAATGGATGCAGCCTTGGCTCGCCGAGCGTGCCGCCTTCCATCCGGGGGGATTGATGACCGTGATGCCCGACGGGAGCGTCTCCACGGTGGACAATCCGACGGTTCGCTGAATTCCGCGCAAAGGGTAGCAGGTCTCCAGCGGGGGGATCAGCGGAGAACTGCGAGCAATCCCGTGGCCACGAGGCCGGCAAACAGGGTGGAATAAAACACCACCGCGGAAACGAATCCGCTGTCTCCTTTGAACTCATGGGCCAGCAGCGCGGTGTTGACCGCGGTGGGAGAGGCCGCGCCCACAATCAGGATCGCGGCCATTTCGCCCTGAAATCCGAAAACGCGGGTCAGAGCCAAGGCCGCCAGAGGGCCCAGCAAAAGCCGGATGCCGAGGGCGGAACCCAGTCTCCAACCAATTGTCGGGGGGCGAGTCTGGGATAGTTGCACTCCCAGGGTAAGCAAGGCAAAGGCCACCAGAGCTCCCGCGAGATATTCCAAGGGAGTCCAGATCCAAGCCACCGAGTGAAGCGGGTTCCCAACGCTACGGAGAGCAAGTGCGCTCACGATGGCATAGATGGAGGGCTGACGAAGCAACGGTAAAAGCCGCCTCCAGCGGGACAAATGCGGTGCCCGGGGTTCCTGCAACGGCTGGGCCGAGGAGCTGGCGAGGAGGATGCCGAGGGAAAAGGTGGAAATGTTCATCGTCATCAGGACGAAGACCTGCACCACGGGGCCGAGCTTGGGGAAGGCAAACGCCATCAAGGGAATGCCCCAGTTTCCGGAGTTGTAGAACATGGTGGCCAAAGACAGGCTCATTCTCTCTGACTTGGAATCCCTCCGGATGAAGGACACCAAAGAACTGGCCACAAACATGGTGGCGATGACTCCGAGCGTGAACAGCACCAACCGGGCCGCATCATCTCCGGCAAGAGGGGAGGTCGAGACTTTGACAAAAATGAAAGCCGGGACGAACACATACAGGTTCAGTTTGACCAGAGTGGTCAAATCGAGCCGGAACTTCCGGTCGATGCCCCATCCGGCAAAGATCAGCAGCAGGATGGGGAGGCAAATGTCCCGGAAGATAATGAGCAGCGACTCCATGGTGATTCCACGGACGCTTCGGTCACGGAACCATTCCGCGCAAGACCTTATCGGGTCCGGTACGGGATCGAGGTTTCGGACAGGTAGGTATTTTTGGGGCTTTCCGTCTTCAGGTTCAACGCCCAATCGAGAAGGTTTTGGGAATCCTTCCAGACAGTGCCATTGAAACAACCCAGAACCACCACGATCCGATCGGCATTGCCTTTGTGCCCGCTGGAAACCAGACAATTCCCGCTGGCATAGGTGAAACCGGTTTTCATGCCGTTGCAGAATTCATAATTGCGCAGCACGCGGTTGGTGTTCGAGAGCGTCCGCTTGGTGCCATCGGAAAAGTTGAAATCAAAAGCCTTGGTTTTGACAATGTCGCGGATCACCGGGTTTTGGTAGACTTCAAAAGCCAGGATGGCCATGTCTTCCGCGGTGGAGTACTGGTTTTTGGCGGGCAGCCCATGGGGGTTCACAAAATGCGAACTCTTCATGCCGAGATCGCGGGCGTAGCGGTTCATTTTTTCGGCAAACTTTTCAATGCTCCCCGCATTGCTGATGGCCAGACAGGCGGCCACGTCGTTGCCACTTTTCACCAGCAGGGCGCGAATCAGGCTTCCGTAGGTGGACTGTTGTCCGGGCTTGATACCGACGCAGGTGGGCTCCACCTGCAGGACTTCCTTGGGCACGGTGACAGACTCATTGAGGTTGTTTTCGGTGGCCACAATCAGGGTGGTCAGCAATTTTTGGGTGCTGGCCACCGGAGTGTGGGAGTCAGGACTTTTGGCGTGGAAGACCTGCATCGTTTTGCCATCGATGACCATGGCATATTTGGCTCCGATGGGGGGGGCTTTGGGACCGTTCCAGGACTGCGGAGGAGGAAGCTTTTCCTTTTTCCGCGCCAGGTTTTCCCGCGATTCGATGAGATCTTCGCGTTCCTCGAGGCTTTCCTCGCGGGTTCTCAAGGCCTTTTCCCGCTCCAACAAAGCACGTTCCCGGTCGTTCAGGGATTGCATGCGTTTTGAAAGGATATCGGCGAGGCGCTCCAGCATTCTGGCCTTTTCCTCCGCCGGATCCAGCGGAACCTCCGGTTTGCTGGAGGCGTCGCTTTTGCCGCCCTCGGTATCGTCGCCTTCCTTTTTGAGGACGGCAGGACGGTCTTCAGGAGATGAATCCTCTTTTTTAACAGTGCCCTTTTCCGTTTTGGACGGGCTTGCTGACTTGGACTTGGATTTGTCCTGCCCCAGCACAGGATGAGGAGGGATCAGGAGTCCTCCGACCGCCACCATCAGCAGGAGCCACCGAGGAAAGTGGCTGCTCCGGATGAAATTGAAGCGACTGGGATGATCCATTTGCATTGTAGAATTACAATAAATTAGTCGCAATTTCCAAAAAAATGCCACTCTTGTCAAGGCGAAAGCCGTTTCTGTTATTGTTCCCGGAATTCAACTCAGATTATAGGCATCCATGTCCACGGTGACAATGACGTCTTCAGGAAAGGTCAGACCGCTCAGGACGTGGCGGACGTGGGCCGCAATCTTTCGCGCTTGTTTGGCTCTGAGGGTGACCTGGAAACGGAATTGGTCGTGGCTTTTGACCAAAGGGGAGGGCAGCGGCTCGGTCAAAGAGATTTCCTTCGGAAGATTTGCGGCGAGACGCCGGTGGAGGGTTTTCAAGGAGAATTCCGCCCGCTCCTGATGGACGCTGCGCACCGTGACCATGGCGAGGTGACAAAACGGCGGGAAAATGACGCGTTCCCTGAGATCCAATTCCTGGTCCGCAAATCCTTCGAAATCGTGATGCCGCGAAAACTGAATCGCCGGGTGATGGGGCGTGAAGGTCTGCACGACAACGGATCCCTCCAATTCGCCGCGACCGGCACGCCCCGCCACTTGGGTGAGAAGCTGGAAGGTGCGTTCGCCGGCCCGGAAGTCGGCAATGTTCAAGCCTATGTCCGCATTCAGCACGCCCACCAGGGTGACATTGGGAAAGTGCAAGCCCTTGGCAATCATTTGGGTGCCGATCAAAATGTCAATTTTCTTGGCCTTGAAGGCATCAAGAGTTTCCCGGAGCTGGTTCTTCCGACGCATCGTGTCGGTATCGACCCGGGCCATCCGGGCCTTTGGGAAGACCTTTCGCATCACTTCCTCGACGCGCTCGGTTCCATACCCTGCCAGAGCAATGGCCTGGCCCTGGCATTCCGGACAACGCCGGGGTGAAATCTGGGCATAGCCGCAAAGATGGCACACCAACCGATTGTCTCCCTGGTGGAAGGTCATCGGCAGGGCACAATGCCGACAATGCGCGACATAGCCGCATTCCGGGCAGAGCAGGGACCGGGCAAATCCCCGTCGGTTGAGAAACAGAATGATCTGTTCACCAGTCGCGAGTCGGCTTTCCATTTCCTGTCGGAGCTTGATGGAAAGAATAGCGGGACCGCTTTTTTGGTCGAGCCGACGACCTTCCTGTCGCATGTCCAAAATGCGGATGAGCGGCAGGGTCTGGTTGTCCACCCGCTGTTTCATGGTCAGGAGACGGTATTTGCCGGTCAGAGTGTTCCTCCAGGATTCGAGGGAAGGGGTCGCACTGCCGAGAAGCACGGCACATTTCTCAAGATGGGCCCTCACCACGGAGACATCCCGGGCATGGTAACGGGGAGGGCTTTCTTGTTTGTAGGAGTGCTCGTGTTCTTCATCCACGACAATCAGGCCGAGATTCTCCACCGGGGCGAAAATGGCGCTCCGGGCGCCGATGACAATCCGGGCCTTCCGTCGCATGACTTTCCGCCATTCATCGTGCCGCTCGCCATGGCTAAGATGACTGTGGAGGATGGCGACCTGGTCCTGAATATGCGCAAAGCGTTGTTTGAAACGGTCTGCGGTCTGCGGGGTCAGGCTGATTTCCGGGACCAGGACAATGGCGCCCTGTCCCCGGTCGAGCACGGTCTGGATCGCTTGCAGGTAGACTTCCGTTTTACCGCTGCCGGTCACCCCGTGGAGTAGCATCGGCAGAGGGGCGGTT
>JADZAX010000646.1 GCA_020852405.1 Verrucomicrobiales bacterium | reverse complement strand
GACCGTTGTGGCCGAGGTCATTGACCAATTCCGCGCCCCCAAAGTCATCGCTTTCAAATACAAGCGGCGTCAGGGATACCATCGCACCGTTGGTCACCGCCGCCTGATGACCCGGCTCAAGATCAAATCGATCAACGCCTGAGTTTCCCGTGCCAAGCACGGCCTCTCTTTGCGACCTGAAGCCTTCCAGGCTCCAGGGCGTTTTGTTGTGTCCCGAGATCCCTCCGAACACCGGGAATGTCGGACGGCTTTGCCTGGCCGCCCAGGCGACGCTTCATCTGGTCGGTCCCATGGGATTTTCCATCGATGATCGGGCCGTGAAACGGGCCGGTCTGGATTATTGGGCGGAAGTGGATCTGCGGGTCTGGGAGAACTGGGAAGTTTTCTCAGCCGCCTGCCTCACATCGGCATCGACCAGGTTTTTCCTTCTCACCACCAAAGCCGACCAACCTTACTGGAACACCACGTTTGCTCCCGGAGATTTCCTCATTTTCGGCTCAGAGACCCGGGGACTACCGGAAACGTTGCTCGCCGCGCATCCGGAGCGACTGCTCACCATCCCGCAACAATCGGTCCGCAGTCTGAATCTGGCCACGGCCGTCGGCATCGTTCTGTACGAGGCCATCCGTCAGTTGTCCTGAAATCAAGCGTCCCATTGGTCACCCTCTATCGGAAAGCTCTTTCATAATCAGTGGATTGCACTTGTTCTTACTCTGGAATGAGGAAGGTGCGATCCCCCCGGGGACGACAACAGCTCCCCTTCAGAAAGGAGAGCTGGCCGCAGTAAAAAGATCCGTGGCTTTCCAGTTTCAGGGGAAATGTCAGCTTCATAATCCCGACTCACCTGACCATATCCTTCCGCAGCCCCCGCTGTTCTCCCCAGTCTCCTCCCCGCATCTTGCGCGCCATGGAAAACCGCTTCGGCCCAAACCGCCAGTGGTGCGCCTCAAAGAGCCCGTTCACAAAAGCCACACTGCCCAGGATGGCCCCGTCACAAAAATACCGCACCCGGCACCGCAGAATTTCCGGCGGAGGCAGTTTCCCTCCCCTGGCGACTTCCTCCGCGATCCGCTCCCGGCTGAAGCCTCGCCGACCCTTGGTTTTCCGGACAGCACGCTGCGCTCGAACTCGCGCACCAGTTCCACCTGCCTTACCACCGGCACGAATACCGCGTCGCTCTTCATGATGATCGCTGCTTTTCTCATAGCCGCGATACTTGGCGAGCTATCTCCTCTCTGCTGCCACCTTCAAAAGGGGCCATGGCTGGCGTTTACGCTTCAACGGTAAATTGTCGGTCCCATAAACTTCTGGGGCCATGCCGGACTCCTCGTCGAGAGCCGCCGCGGCCAGGGCGATTGGGAGGAGATCGGCATCCTCGGCGGCCGGGCGCTGCGCGACACCCGTCCCCTCACCGTCGGCGGCCAGCCCGAAGTGCGCGACGAATACCGGGCGAGTTTCTTGGATGGGACGACGGAGATCAGCGGCGATGGGTCGCCGGTGGAGGGGGTGGCGGTTTCGGGGTGAGGGGCTGGTTGGGTTTTGTCACGAAATGTTGTCTGATCCCTTCCACGCGGTTGAGGGCCATGACTAAATATTATTCACCATTAAATGAATATTATTGACAAACCGATAAATATTATTTATCCTTCGGACGCCAATCGATCCCAATGAAGCGATTCCCCGTCACCTGCCCCAGCTGTAGTCACCGACTTGAGGTCAAGAGACTCTGCTGCTCGGAATGTGGCACCGAGGTCGAGGGCGTTTATCCACTTCCTGACCTCACCGCCCTCTCGGCGGAGGATCAGGCCTTCGTGTGCGACTTCGTCAAAGCCAGCGGCAGCCTCAAGGAGATGGCCGCCCTGCTGAAGGTCAGCTACCCCACCGTTCGGAACCGCCTGGATGACGTGATTTCCAAGCTTCAAACCCAAAACCACGACTGATCCCCACCTGCCATGACTTCCTCCAGCTCCTTCCGCCTGAGCCATTTCCTCTTTCAGCCCTTTGTCCGCATCGCGGGACTGGAGTCCCTCCTCCTTGGCCTCGCCGCAGTGCTCCTCGCGGGCTGGGTCGGCTCCTTGTCCGGCCTGCACTTTGATGGCGTGCTGGACGTGCATGTCGGCACGAAAGCGCCGCCGCTGTGGCTCTTCCTGGCCGAGGGGATCATCAACTGGCTCACTATCGGGATCATCCTTTACACCGCCGGGAAGCTGCTCTCACGCACCTCCTTCCGCGCCATCGACCTCTTCGGCACGCAGGCCCTCGCCCGCTGGCCTATGCTGCTCGTCAGTCTCGCCTGCCTCACTCCAGCGTTTCAGCGCTTCAACGCACAGTTGATCGATGCCATCACGAAAATGGGTGTAGATCCCACGAAGTTTGCCATGCCCGGCAACGGGATGGACGCGGCCGTATTTGGCGCGGTCACCGTGCTGATGCTCGCCTGCATCGTATGGATGGTTGTGCTCCTGTGGAAGTCCTTTTCCCACTGCTGCAACCTGAGGGGTGGAAAGCATCTCGCCGCCTTCATCCTCTGCCTGCTGATCGCCGAGGTGGCGTCAAAAGCCCTCATCGTCCGCTTGTTCAATCTGATCTAAACCTTAAATTGTCCGTCCCTATAACTCTTTGTTGAAGCTTCTTTTTATAAATGACCCGTTTCTTTATAACTTTCCCGTCCCTTTATAACTTTCCGAACTTTCCGGAACCAAGTCGCGGCCAGCTTTCTCCTAGCGCTGTGCGCCCGAACTCAGACGCCCCCGGATCGAACGGTTGGTGTTCCGCTTCATGACGGAGCGGAACTTCTCGATCTGCTGAGGCGAAGCCTCGATGGGCTCGTCCATGACGAACCAGTTCACGCCGCTTGAGAGTGGCGGCGTCGTCAACGAGCCCTGGTAGGTCTGGTAGTTGCTGTTGGCGGGCATGAGCTTCGAGGCATTAATGCCGTCGAAAGCCAAGCTTGTGTCTTTGCCTTCCTGGTCGGGGCTCTCCTTCCAGATGGCTTCGAGTTCGGGATTGTGGGCGCCCTCCCTGATGAACACGCCGACGACCGCGAGGTCCTGGCGCCGAGCGGCCGTCTGGGGATCACCTTTGAACGTTCCGTTGGTGTGGACGAAGTGAACTTCCATCGCATAGTGGCCGGGGTATTGTTTCCCCTGCTCATCGGTCCATCCGGCATAGCCAGTTTGGGTGTGTTCACTCGGTGAGTGAAAGTGGAACTGGACAAGTTTGTAAGTCTGTTGTCCGGCATCGACCTCGCCTCCGGCGTCCTTGTAGTTGACCTGGAAGGTGTGGCCGTTGTTTTCCACATTGGCTACGTTCATTTTCGAATAGGAACCCGGCAGCGGACTCTTCCCGCCTTTCTTCGGAACCTCGACTGGAGATTGGACCTTCGGATCGCCCAAGAAGGGCCAGTGTTCCTCATGGCCATATTCCCAGCCGTGCTTCTCCTCGCGGCGATAGACCTCATTGTTGAATCGAAGGGAAACGAGCTTTCCGGCACCGTCTCTCTGAATCTCCAGTTTTTGCTCGCCGTAAGGGCAATCCTTGGTGGATCGAAGTTCATCACCATTGTTGAGGAATTCCAAGGACCACGAGCGCCCCGCCACGTTACTCCAGCGCAGTGTGCCGCCTGAACCCTCTTCGATGGTGACTTTGTGCCAATCGTTCTCGGGTTGATCTCTCACATAATGGCCCGCAATGCCGTGTGCCGCCTCTTTCGCCATTGCGGCGCCGGCAAGAACCGCCGCTGCTAGAATAAGAGATGCCAGGAGAGTCCCGCGCCGTGGGAGGATTCGATAGTCAGTTAGGAGGTGCGTGTGCATCTTGGTTTCTTGGTTTGTCTGCGGGGAGCGGCTTCGATGGCGATGCTTTGTCCGTCCCTTTGCACGGATTATATTACTAAGAAGTGTAAAAGTATTCTGATTTGATGTATTTCAAGTGCGGATCGTGGAAAAATCCCCTCAGGGTCTCTGTCCTTCGTTGTAGGGAGGCGAGCCCCTTGCGAACCATGCTCACGAGGTCACTTTTGTTCTTCGGGAGTTTTCGGCCAATCTCATGGTTCTTGATCCAGTTCCAAACGTGCTTATCGGGATTGAGTTCCGGACTGTGGCCGGGCAGTAGGTAAAGGTGGAGGCGTCCGTCGAATTTCGCCAGATACTCCCTCGTCGCCTTCGCCCGGTACGCGGGATGGCCGTCGACGATGAGGAGGACGCGGCCGCTTTCTCCATACATGAGCCGGTCGAGGAACTCACAGAACAATTCCGAGTTCATCCGGCGCTCGGTCACCATGAAACGAAGCGTTCCCTCCGGAGAGATCGCGCTGATCATGTTGCAAGAGAATCGCTGCCCGGTCGATCGCACCACCGGGGTCTTTCCGCGTTCCGCCCATGTCGTCCCCGCATGGTGATCGCTGCGCACCGCCGCCTCATCGCCGAAATAGACCTTCGCCCCGATCCTTTTGGCGTAGGCTCGAAGGGCGGGGAACTGGCGGCTCGCCCATCGCCGGACCTTGTCGGGATCCTGCTCCCAAGCGCGGAAGTTGGGCCGCTGGGGCGAGAGCCCCATCTGCTTGAGCAAGCGGCTCACCGACCATCGGCTCAGGACGACGCCAAACTCATCCTTGATGACCTTGGCGATCATCTCGCAGGTCCAAAGGGCGAACGCGAAATTGAGTTGAAGAGGGTTCTTGTTGGTCACCAGGTCGAAGACGTACTTCATCTTCGCGCCGTCGAGCTTCTTGGGGCGACCGCTTCTCGACCCGGTTCCAAGTCCGCCCCAGCCGCCGGAACGGTAGCGGGCCATCCAGTTGAAAACGCTCGAGGCTCCCACCTTCAGTTGCCGCGCCACTTCCGTCGGCGGCGTTCCACTCTGAACCATCGAAATCGCACGGCGCCGGATCTCCTCTTGCTGTGAAGGACTCAACCTACGACAATCATCAGGTGACATGCGCAACCGTAGCACTGTTAAATATTTTTAAACTGATTGGTAAGTTGGCCCTTTAATTTTAGAGT
>JADZAX010000645.1 GCA_020852405.1 Verrucomicrobiales bacterium | reverse complement strand
GGTATTGAAAGTCCAAGTCCTCTTTTGGGTGTCCTACCTTCTGGCCTTGCCAACGGGTCGGGCGGTCGACTCCGTGCCCATGAAAACCGCGTCACCGGCGCAGGTGAGCGCCGCGGTGGAGAACGCGCACGGCGTTTTGTGGAGCAAGTTCATCGGGGATGAGGGGCTGATCCATGATTTCGTGGGGGTAATCCCGACGCCGGAGGATTGTGCCCTCGGGCGACCCAATGCGATCGGCTGGTGGAGCCCCATCGAGAACGGGCCAATGTTCACCGGGACCTATCTGGCCGCGATGTGCGAACGCGCCCGTCGCAGCGGTGCGGCGGCCGACCGTGACGAGGCGCGGCGGTTGGCGCGGGGGTTGCTGAAATGCGCGTCGGTTTCAGACGTGCCGGGATTCATTGTGCGCGGCGTGGGCACGGATGGGAAGTGCCACTATGCCCTGGGATCGCAGGATCAGACCCATCCGTGGTTTTATGGCCTCCATGCCTATGCGATGAGCGGCATTCCTGATGCCGCGGAGCGTCAGATCGTGGTGGCCAAGATGACCGAAGTCGCCGGGGCGCTTCAGTCCCTGGATTGGAAGTGCCCCTGTGACGGGGCCTTCAAGGGGCAATCGCGCGGTGACTTCAAGATGTTCCGGCATCATGGCGCGGTGATGTATCTCTCCATTCTCAAGGCCATGCATGACGTGACCCGTGATCCAGTGTGGCTGGAGCGTTATCAAGCGGCCCTCCAGGAGCGATCGCCGACCACCGGCAAGACGCGGCTCGAAATCTGCGCGGAAGGTTATCCGTATGACCGCGATCAGATCAAGAACATCGATCAAAACCAGCTCTGGATCTACGTCAGCTCGCAGGGGGCTTTTGCCTGGCTGGCCGCTGCTGAAACAGACACCGCGGTGCGAGCCCAATACCGCGCCGGTCTGGCGATCAATGCGCGCGGGGCCCTTGCTGTGATTGGCGATTACAGCAAGTTCGACAACAACGACACCAAGGTCTTTGGCCACGCCCGCTGGCAGGAAGGCTATCCGGGCTGGTTCCCTCAGAAGACGCAGGCGGACGCCGAAAAGATGGCCAATTCGCGTGACCCGGCCATCTTGGGTGAGCGCAAAGGCTACGAGACCAGCCGCATGCGCAATCCCCTGGCCGCCGCCGCATTGATTGCCTTTGCCGGTTATGAAGAGGGCTTCAATGCGGTTCGGCAGGCGATCTGTCACTATGACTACGCGAAGCTGAACATGGCCGAGTTGTTCTTCGCCGAGTGCGCCTATTACGCGCTGCCTGTTGGGGCGAGCCGGGGAGGGGAGTGATGGCCTCAGAAGTGGGGCGCGGCTCCTTGGCGCCGGGAGTTGGAACGTCGGGTTCTGTCTCTTTGCCGATCATTTCGCAAGGAGTTGCGATTTGTCGGGGCTTTTGGCCACGAAGTGGTATGCTTCCCAACGAGGCCTTGTAACAGGCCTTGATTTTACCCTCCGCCTTTCTGCATCAGATTCGTCGGTCCCGCATCCCGACCCTGAGGCTTCGACCTCGGAGCAGACTTCTTTCCGGGCAGTTCATCCTTGTTCCGCTTTCCCTCCGATCCGACCCCTCAACCTCCACACCACCACACCCATGGGCGACAAGTCACCAAAAGCTAAACAGAAGAATCAATCCCAGAAGCAGGGAAAAAATGATGCCTCGAATGCTGCCAAGCAGCGTCAGATCGCATCCAAGCAGGTGGACAAATCCGCTCCGCCTCCCAAGAAAAAGTAATCACCCTGATTGCTCCCCATCTGATCGGCTCTCCCCGGGCGAACCTGCCTTGCTGGTCCCAGGGGGGGAATGGATTCGTGGCGAGCTGGGGGAAAATGGTGGTCGGGCTGGCGGGATTCGAACCCACGACCTCTTCGTCCCGAACGAAGCGCACTACCAAGCTGTGCTACAGCCCGCCTTGATTCCCGGCGGAGAGAAACGGAAAGATAGGCATCCGCCGTGCCGGGTCAATCAAAATCCAACGGATCTCAGAGCTCCCGGCTCTCGTCACGGCCCTTGAGCCGGATGAGTTTCTTTTTGATCGTCTCCAGCTCCACCGTGAGGTTGTGGGCCGCTTTCAGAATGTCGGCCTGGGTTTCTGCATCGTCGAGTTTGCCCACTTGAGGGTGGATTTTCATCATCTGGAGGGCAATCTGCTTGCAGGCTTCCTGGATGACGTCGCTGGCGGGTCCTCGGGTATCGCTCATGGTGGTCCGATGGTGCCCCGCGACGGGGGATTCCTCAAGCGGGAAGTGAGGTTTCGGTGTGCCGGTGTCCGGCATCGAGCTCGGCGGCAACTTCGCAGAAGGCCTCGGCCAGAGCCTGCCAGTCCGCGGAGGTGGCCTCCGGCAGGGCACTGGCCCGCAGCACCCGGCCCATCTCCTCCGGAGAAAGGCCATGGGCGGCCATGACATGGCTCGGCGTGCCTTTGCCGGCACTGCAGGCCGAGCCGGTGGAGAGCGCGAAGCCGCGCTGACTGAGGCGGGTCAACCAGCGCAGGTTGGAATGGCGAGGCAGAAGAATCATCGAGGTGTTGTCGAGTCTCGGAGCGCCGACTCCGACCGTCCGGGTGCCGGGCAACGCACTGACCAGGGTGGCCTCAAAAGCATCCCGAGGGGCCGATCCGGAAACAGGCAGGCGGAGACGATCCTCCAGGGCGGCGACCATGGCCGCGATCCCCGGAACGTCCTCGGTGCCGGCCCGGTGGCGGCTCTCCTGCGGTCCACCACGGGAGAGGGTGAATCCGCGGGAGTCCTCCGGGAGCAACAGGAATCCCACTCCTTTGGGGCCGCCGAACTTGTGGCCGCATCCGGTCACGAAATCACAGGCGCCCAAACCGGAGGGGATTTCTTTCCCGATCCACTGGGCGGCGTCGCAGTGGAAAGGCACTCCTCGGCTCCGGCAGATCTCCTGCAGGGCCTCCCAAGGATGGAGAATGCCGGTTTCATTATTGGCCGCCATGACAGAAACGAGGGCCACCGGCGGGGAGTCCGCGAGATGGTGTTCCAGCCAGCCGGGATCGGGGATGCCGTTGGCGTCGAGCGGCATTTCAGTGAGGGGACTGCCGCAGTGGAGCGCGGGCTCTCTCACGGAAGGATGCTCCACTGGACTAAGAACCAATTCCCTTCCGGGACCGGAGGCCTTGAGGTGATGCGTGATGATTCCGTGGTTGGCCTCGGTGGCGCCGGAGGTGAAAACGAGGCGTTCCGGCTCGGTGCCGAGCAGTTCCGCCAGCTGGTCCCGGGCCTCCTCAAGGATACGTTTGGCGGCGCCGGCTTCACGGTAGAGACCCGAGGCATTGTGCCAATGCTGTGCCGAGACCCGCAGCCAGGTCTCCCGGGCAGCGTCGCAGAGCGGGGTGGTGGCATTGGCGTCGAAGTACATCCGTTCCTTTTTTCGTTCCTCCAGGCTGGGAACGCAACCGTTCAGTGGAGGCCGGGAGAAGCAGCGATCAGACCTGTTGCGGGGTGGCCCAGTGATCCCGGTAGTCACGCTTCAGGAGGGCGTTGGCCTCGGTGTCGTCCGGGATCTGCTCGGTGGCGGGATCGAAATGGAGGGTCCGTCCCAGGAGGGTGGCCATGTTGCCGAGATGGCAGAGGGTGCTCGAAAAGTGGTGCACTGCGATGTCGGCGTGGGCACCCTCGGGGGATTTTCCTTCGAGGGTGTCGAGGAAATTCGCATGGTGCGCCGCCAGGTTGGGAGTGCCCCGGGGGTGTTCTTCGATGACCTTGTTGCCCTTGCCAATGATTTTCCAGCCCCCGGATTTGGCGAGCAACATCATGCCCTCCGTGCCGTACCAGGCATTCCCGTTCTCGGCGTCCTCCTGGTGATAGGGGCTCCAGATCCGCTGTTCAAAGATGAGCTGCTTTTTGGAGCCCACTTCGTTCGTCCCGGAATCGTATTCGAAGCTGACATACTCGGTGTCGGGGAATTCCTGATCATCGTCGAAGAAATACTTTCCGCCGGATCCCGTGATGCGACGAGGATGGGTGTCAACCCCGAGGCCCCAGGCCGCGATGTCGATGTCGTGGACGCCGTCGTTGCCCATGTCACCGGCGCCGAAGGCGCGGAACCAGCGCCATCGGCCGGGGTGGAAATTTTCGTGGTAGGGCCGGTGAGGCACCGGACCAAGCCAGGTGTCATAGTCGAAGGTGTCAGGCGGCTCCGACGCGGGGACGTGGCCGATGTTCGAACGGAGTTGGCTGTTCCACGCCTTGGCGGCCAGGATGGTTCCGATGGCGCCGCTCCGCAGGCGCTCGATCGCGGCGCGGACGTGGGCGGTGCTGCGGCTCTGGGTGCCGACCTGGACGATCCTGCCGGTGCGGCGGGCTGCATCGATCATGAGCCGGCCTTCGTGGACATTGTGGGAGCAGGGCTTCTCGACATAGACGTGCTTGCCGGCTGCCAGAGCGAGCAGCGTCGCGGGGGCGTGCCAATGGTCCGGAGTGGCGATCCAGACCGCATCGACGGCGGCATCGGCGAGAACTTGCCTGAGGTCACCGGTGGTTTTCGCAGTGCCTCCACCGGCGTCCGCGAGGGTTTTCGCAGCCGCGGCCAGGCGCGTCCGGTCGACATCGCACAGCCAGGCGATCCTGACCCGGGGGTTTTTGGCCAAGGTGCGGACATGGTTGGAACCCATGCCACCGGGACCGATGATTCCGACGGTGTGGACGGGGGATTGTCCGCGAAGGATGGCGGGACCGGCAACGGAGGCGGTGGCGGCCAGGGCTCCCTGGCGGAGGAAGGATCGGCGGGAGTGCATGGGGAGCAGCTTGGCAAATGAGGCAACCCCGCGGCAAGGAATTTTCGCGCGTGATTGCGCCTTCCCGGAACCGGGGCGGAGGAGAGTGGACTTGTGCGGGAAGGGGGGATCAGAGTATGGTGGGGCACTTTTGATACCGCCATGTTGCAGACCTTTCATCCTTCCAACCGGGACCTCATTGTCAACATCAACGGACGGCTGGTGCACCGCGATGAGGCCGGGATCAGTCCTTTTGACTCCTCGGTGCAGAACGGGGATGCGGTCTGGGAAGGTCTCCGGCTTTACCGGGGGCGGATCTTCAAACTGACCGAGCACCTCGACCGGCTCCGCCGCAGTGCGGCACTGCTCAGCTACCAAGGCTTTCCCGACGAACCCCGCCTGGTCGAAGAATTGCGACGGACACTCGCCGCCAACGACATGACCGACGGCGTGCACATCCGGCTCACCGTCTCGCGGGGGGTGAAATACACCTCGGGTCTGGATCCGCGGATCAACACCCAAGGTTGTTCCTTTTTCATTCTCGCCGAGCACAAGCCGCCGGTGTATCAGAAATCGGGCATCACCCTGGCCACCGCCCGCGTTCGGCGTCCCTTCGCCAATGTGCTCGACCAGCACATTCACTCCTGCAACCAGCTCACCTCCATCCTCGCCAAGCTAGAGGCCACCGCCGCCGGAGCGGACGATGCCTTGATGCTCGACACGGAGGGGAATCTCGCGGAGACGAATGCGACCCACGTCTTTTTGGTGAAATCTGGCGTGATCCTGACGTCGACCACCCGGGCCTGTCCGGAGGGCATCACGAGAGCCGCCGTGCTGGAACTCTGCCGCGAGCGTGGGCAGCCCTGCGAAGTCCGGGACATTCCGGAAGAAGAGATCCACACCGCCGATGAAGTATTCTGCACCGGGACCATGGGGGAGATCGTGCCCGTGACACGGATCGATGCCACCGTTTATCAGGAGGGACAGCCCGGCCCGGTGACGGCTGCGGTTGCCGGATGGTTTGCCGAACTGACCCGGGATCCATCCTGCGGGACGGAAATGTAAGATTGCCCGGGGCCGCCGCATTTCCTGTCCCGGTGGTCACGGATATGCGGCATCGCAATCCTTGCGGCTTCGTGCCACCTTTGAATTGTCCATGAAACGCCTGGTTGCCCCAATTTGTCTGATCGTGCTGAGCCTGTACTCGGCCCCTTTTGTGCTTGCCGCAGGCACTGTGCCTCGAGTCGCCTTTAACCGCGATGTCCGACCGATCCTCTCCAACTCCTGCTTTCAATGCCATGGGCCGGATGAAAAAGAACGCAAGGGGGGGCTCCGCCTTGACCTCAAAGCACCGCTCTATGAGAAAGCCAAGTCCGGCGAAATCGCGGTGGTTCCGGGGAAGCCAGACCAGAGCGAATTGGTGGCCCGGATTCTCCTTTCCGACGATGATGAGGATGTCATGCCACCGCGCAAGAGTGGCAAAACCTTGACGGACGCCCAAAAAGACATTCTCCGGCGCTGGGTCGAGGAAGGCGGCGATTATGAAGGCCACTGGGCTTTTGTCAGTCCCGGGAGACCACCGGTGCCGGTGATCGATGGGGCCCCGCATCCGGTCGATGCCTTTCTGTCGGAACGCTTGGCGAAAGAAGGATTGACCATGCAGCCGGAGACCGACCGGGCCACCTTGCTGCGCCGGGTCACTCTCGATTTGACAGGCCTGCCGCCGACCTTGGCGGAGCTGGATGCCTTTGCCAATGATGCCGCTCCAGACGCCTATGAGAAAGTGGTGGACCGTCTGCTGGCTTCCCCGGCCTATGCCGAGCGAATGGCGATGAGTTGGCTGGATTATGCCCGGTATGCGGACAGCCATGGCTTTCAGACCGATTCGAGCCGCCAACAATGGCCCTGGCGCGACTGGTTGATCGGAGCCTTCCAGCGCAACGAACCGTTTGATCAATTCACCATCGAGCAACTCGCGGGCGACCTGCTGCCGAACGCCACCCCGGAGCAAATCACCGCCACCGGATTCCACCGCAATCACCGGCTCAATGGGGAAGGCGGACGCATTGTCGAGGAATGGCATGTGGAATCGGTCATCGACCGGGTCGAGACCACCGGACTGACTTGGATGGCGCTGACTCTGAACTGCTGCCGCTGCCATGATCACAAATATGACCCGATCACGCAAAAGGAGTTCTACCAGCTGTATGCTTTCTTCAATTCGGGGGAGGACAACGGCGTTCTGGGCGGCGTGAACACCGACCCGGTGTTGCGTTTGCCCACCAAAGACCAGGAGCGGGAGAAGGCCACGCTGGAGGCAGCGGTGGCGGAGGCGACAAAAGCACTGGCCGATGCCAAAGCCACGGTAGGAGAACGGTTTGCCGGATGGGAGAAAACCGCCGCCACAACCCTCGCGGCCCGAGCGGAGGACTGGCGGAGCCTTGATCAGGTGTCGGCCAAGAGTGAGGGGGGATCCACCTTGACGGCCCAGCCGGATGGTTCCTGGCTGGCGGGTGGCACCAATCCCGCGCACGACACGTATGTGGTGACCGGTCAAACCGGCGGGGGAAACCTTTCAGCGATCATGATTGAGGCCCTGCCTGATCCCTCGCTTCCCGGGCAGAGTCTGGGGCGATACTCCAACGGCAATTTCGTCCTTTCGGCGGTGGAAGCCGAACTGACCGCGCCCGGCAAGGCTCCGGTTCCGGTGACGTTCGTCAGGGCCGAGTCGAGCTATGACCAGAGCGGCTATCCGGCGGCATCCATCCTCGACAAAACGAAAGGCAGGGGCTGGGCCATCGACGGAAATGATCCCGCCAAGCGCATCGCCCGTCGGGCCGTGTTTGTGGCGGCAGCGGCGGAACCGGTGGCCGCGGGATCGCAGCTGAAAGTGACCCTGCGGCACCAGGCGATCGGTGGGCACAACATTGGTCGTTTTCGGCTTTCCATCTCTGGTCAGCCTCCCGCCCTGGTCAGTCTGAAAGGGGAAGCCATCCCAGAAGAGGTCCGGTCGGCGGTGCTGGTGGAATCCGGGCAACGGACGGACGGACAAAAGAAAGCTTTGGAAACCTTTTTCCGCGAAAAAGTGGATGGAACGATCACGAGCGCCGAAGCTTCTCTGGAAAAGGCCCGCAACAAGGTCAAAGACCTTGAGGCCTCGGTCACGAGCGTGATGGTGATGAAAGAAATGGCGCAGCCAAAGCCAGCCTTCATCCTTCAGCGCGGGGAATACGACAAACCCGCTGCCGAAGTCGGACGGGGCCTTCCTGCCGTGCTTCCTCCACTTCCCCGGGGAGCTCCGATGAACCGTCTGGGTCTGGCGCAATGGCTGGTTTCCAAGGAGCATCCTCTGACCGCCCGGGTCTGGGTGAACCGGATTTGGGAAAAGTTTTTTGGTGTCGGGATCGTCAAGACGGTGGAAAATATGGGTTCCCAATCCGACTGGCCGGTGCATCCGGAACTCCTCGATTGGCTGGCCAGTGAGTTCATGGCTCCCACCCAGTCACCGAAGGTCAACGGTCGTCCGGCGGGAGCGTGGGACATGAAGGCGCTCCAGAAACTGTTGGTCACGAGCCGCGCCTACCGGCAAAGCTCGCGCGTGACGCCGGACCTCATGGAGAAAGATCCGGAGAACCGGCTCCTTGCCCGGGGGCCGAGATTCCGCCTCACCGGTGAGGCCGTCCGCGACCAAGCCCTCGCGCTGTCCGGATTGCTGGTGCCCCAAGTCGGGGGGCCGAGCGTCCGTCCCTACATGCCGGCCGGAGTCTGGGATGAGACGAGCCGCTACGGGGATCTACGGAACTACAAGAATGATGAGGGAGATGGGCTATACCGCCGAACCATGTATACCATTTGGAAACGGACCGCGGCCCCGCCCACGATGATGCTGTTCGACGCTCCGACCCGGGAGGTCTGCACCGTCAAGCGATCCCGGACGAACACGCCGCTTCAGGCGCTGGCGTTGCTGAACGAGATCACCTTTGTCGAGGCCGCCCGGGCCCTGGCCCAAAGCATGATCAAGGAGGGGGGATCCACGCCCGAGGATCGCCTCCGCAATGGCTACCGCCGCGTCACCTCGCGTGTTCCCTCGCCGGCCACCTTGGCGTTGCTGCGCCAAGGGTGGGAGCGGCGTCTCGCGCATTTCCGGAAAGAGCCTGAAGCCGCGGAACGTCTCATCCATCAAGGGCATTCCCAGCCCGGGAGCGGACTCGATCCGGCCGAATTGGCGGCCTATACGGTGACCGCCAATGTGCTGCTCAATCTGGATGAAGTGGTGACTCGGGAATAAGGGGCGCGATCGCGCCATTTTGACCTTGCAATTGTGAGAGGGTGACGCTTCTATGGCAGAAGTGCCGGACAGAAGTCCGGCCGGGCCTTTTGAACACCATCACGCAGCCATCGGCGAAGGGAAATGCCCCGGATCAAGGGGTGTTCGTGGGGGTTTGTTTTCTCGTGGCGCTGCTGTCGACCCTGGCGGTGGTCAGGGCAGGAGAAACGGGGATCACGGCCTATCAGGAGGTGTCCAAGCTACTCGATGACGACACCCGGCAGAAGTTCGCCATGGAGTATGAGATTCACGATCAAGGAACCGCCCGGGTCTTGGGAGCGGACTTTGCTCCCCTGAGCGGTGCCACAGTGGGGCCCTATGTGTTCGAGGCGAAACGGAAAGGCGGACTGAGTTGGACCCACCGGCTCACCGTGACCACGGAGTGGGCCTTGGTGGATCGCAATGGCCGGGAAATTGAGCCAGGCATCCGACCGGGAGAGGAGGTGAAAATCCGGGAAATCGTCAAGACTGCGGAGATTCTGCCGCTCACTGGCGCCACTTGCGCGGTCAGCGTCGAGGACGCGGTGAAACGCGCCCAGTCGGTTCTCGCGGAAATCAAATCGCTGAGTCTGGTGGACCTGCCGTTGAGTTGGACTGGTGGCACGATGATCCGCTCACAATCCGTTGGAACCGTCCGGAAGGTTGCGTTCAAGAGCAGTGCTCCGGCGTTTTATCTGGAGACACAGGCCGATGACAAAGGAGTGCCGGTATTCCTGTTTTTTCAAATGGACGAAGCCCCGGACGGAAATGCCGGCCAGATCTTGGAGCGCCGGTTTTATCTGCACGAAGGGGAGGTGCGGCGTAGTCTGGAAAAAGTGGTGGCCATTCCCGCCGGAGGGGACCGGACGGCCTTAATCAAGGCCGCGGCCAGCCGGGCGCTCACGATCACACCCCAGGCTGCCCGGAGGATTCAGGAGACCGCCGTCGCGCTGATGTCGTCGGATGATCTGGAGGGCCTGGCCAAGAAAATTCTTCGCGCCCAGAGGCGTCTTCAAGAGCCTGCCGTGCCCCTAGATTTCTCAGCCTGGTCTCCCATGGCGATGACGGTCGCCCCTGTTGCCGCGGACCCCTCCGTCGAAACCTGTGCCATTGAGCTGATCCAGAGCCAGCAGTGGCTCCCCGAAGTGATCGGGGAGCAGGAAGATCTCTATGCCGACGAGTATCCAGCCGCTCCCGGCCATGCCAAAGTGGTGGTGACGTTTCTTACGTCACCCGCCAGCGGCAAGGACAGTGAGCGTTACCTGTTGGAATTGGAGAAGACGGTGGCCGGATGGAAATTGACCCGTTCCGCAGGCTGGCAGCACCGTCGGAGCGGAGAGACCACCTGGCAGAAATAGCGGTCAGACCGCCCCTTGTGCGGCGAGCCGGGTAGGTCTACAATGCGATCCTTGTCCCAGATCGAGGACCGCTTTGCACGACATGAAATCCCTCGCCGGTTGGCTGCTGTTTGCCATTTTGTTTTCCGGACTGTGCTTTCTGGTCTACGTCATCTGCTCGCACGACTTCCGTTGGGATGCCATGTCGGGACATTGGAGGAGTCTCCGTGCGGGGTGGTTGCTGACTCTCGGAATTTCCTTCGTTTCCCTTCTCTTCAGCCTGACCGGGGCTTCGATTCTCGCCGCCGGGCGGCTTTCGCCCCTGGCTCCGACCCGGTGGCTGGCGACCGGCTATGTGGAGGTCATCCGCGGAACGCCACTCCTTGTCCAGATTTTCATCGGGTTTTACATGGTGGCGCATCGCTTGGGCCTGGAAAGCAAGTTTTGGGTGGGGACGCTGGTTCTGTCCTGCTTCGCGGCGGCTTACCTTGCCGAGATCTTTCGCGCCGGTATCGAGAGCATTCCCCGCAGCCAGTGGGAAAGCGGACGTGCCATCGGGCTCACCACGCTGCAGATTTACCGCCATGTCGTCATTCCCCAGGCGGTGCGGCGCGTCCTGCCCGGCACCGCGGGACAGTTCGCCAATCTCATCAAAGACTCGTCACTGCTTTACGTCATCGGGATCAGCGAATTCACAGCACGGGCCCGCGAGGTCAATTCGGCAACCTATGCGACCTACGAGTCCTATCTACCGCTGGCGGTGGGATACCTCATTCTGACCCTTCCCATCTCGATGATCTGCCAGCGGTTGGAGGCGCGGTTTCGCTATGAACATTGAGGCTTCCGGCATCGCCAAAGCATACGGAAAAAGCACCGCCCTCCGGGAGGTGTCCATGCGTGTGCCGGGCGACGCCCGGGTAGTGGTCCTGGTGGGGCCTTCCGGAGGGGGGAAATCAACCCTCCTGCGCCTCATCGGAGGATTGGAAACACCGGACGCCGGTTCGCTGGTCATTGATGGCGCGCCGCTTCCCAGAGATCACGCCGGTCTGCTGCGGCACCGCCGGGAACACGGATTCCTATTTCAAGCCTTCAATCTTTTCCCCCACCTCACGGCGCTGCAGAATGTGACCCTGCCGCTCACCGAGGTGCATGGGATGGGAGGGTCGGAGGCCAGGGAGCGCGCCATGGAAAGGCTGGAACGGTTCCTTCTAGGCGCTCATGCCGGGAAGCGCCCTGCGGAATTGTCCGGTGGACAGCAGCAGCGGGTCGCTTTGGCACGTGCTCTGGCCCACCAACCCCGGAGACTGATTCTCGACGAACCCACCTCGGCACTCGATCCTGAAATGACGGCCGAAGTTCTCGAGGTGATCGAAGAACTCTGCCGGGAGGGTCAGGAAATTGTTCTTTCCACCCACGAAATGGGATTTGCCCGGGCCGTGGCGGATCAGGTGGTCTTTCTCGCAGAGGGAAAGGTCCT
>JADZAX010000644.1 GCA_020852405.1 Verrucomicrobiales bacterium | reverse complement strand
TCGACGGCCGCATCCAGTGCTTCCTCAACCAAAAAGCGGTCAGTGAGGAGGCTTGGAAGGTATTTGCCCAACTCGACCTGGGTGACTGGGTCGGCATCGAAGGCGAGACCTTCATCACCCGAACCGGTGAACCCAGCGTCAAAGTTCTCGGCCTGACCGTGCTCTCAAAAAGCCTGCGTCCCCTGCCCGACAAATGGCACGGGGTCATCGACCCGCAGATTCGTTACCGGCAGCGGTACCTTGACCTCATCGCGAACGAGCGCACGCGCCAGAATTTCCGCCTCCGCTCTTTGATGGTGGCCGAAATCAGAAGTTACCTTCAGGAGCGGGGCTTTCTCGAGGTGGAGACCCCGATGCTTCAGGACGTGCCCGGCGGGGCCGCGGCCCAGCCATTCCGCACCCACCACAATGCGCTCGGCATGGACATGTTTTTGCGCATCGCCCCCGAGCTGTATTTGAAGAGACTTCTTGTCGGCGGCTTCAACAAGGTTTTCGAACTGAACCGGAATTTCCGCAACGAAGGCATCAGCCGGCGGCACAATCCGGAGTTCACCATGCTGGAAGCGTATTGGTCTTTTGCCGATTTCGGCATGATGGCCGATCTGGTAGAAAGCCTGATCTGTCATCTCGCGGAGAAATTTCTCGGCACGCTGCAAATTGAGCACAAGAACGCTGAAGGCGAAGTGACCCGTGTCATCAATCTGGCACGTCCATGGCGCCGGGCAACTTACCGGGATCTGGTCTCCAGCGTGGGCGGACCGGATTGGTTCGACCTCGACGACGCCGGCCGGCGCGCCCGCTGTGAAACCCTCGGCGTGGAAATTTCCGCCGAAATGGAAGACCATGAGGTGACCCAACAGGTGTTTGAAAAACTGGTCGAAGAAAAGTCATTCGACCCGGTCTTTGTGACCCACGTCCCGAAGGAATTGGTCCCGTTGGCGCGGCAGAATGTCGCCGATCCCTCCGTCGTGGATGTTTATGAACTGATCATTAACGGCGTGGAGATCAGTCCGGGCTACACCGAACTGAACGACCCCGACGTGCAACGCGAACGCCTCGAACACCAGGCCGGAGAAGAAACCCAAAAAGTGGACGAGGATTTCCTAGTCGCACTGGAATATGGCATGCCTCCCGCGGGCGGCATCGGTGTTGGCATCGACCGCGTCATCATGATGCTCACGGGCGCGGAATCCATCCGCGACGTGGTACTCTTCCCCCAATTGAAGCGTCGGGATTGATCCCCTTCCGCGCCACCGTCCAGGTTGGGAGGGACGTCCTCGCTATTGGCAACCGGGTACCCGCGTGGCCAAGACAAGACGATAGCGCTCATCGTACTCCCCGCCATTGTATGCCTGACAACAGGCGTAACAGGCAACCCGCGAGGTAAACCGCCGGACACGGGGAACTTCCGAACCACAGGAGACACAGGCGTAGAGAAATTTCCTTTCCTGGCGCCGCACCGGAAGAGGAAGCGTGTGACAGCGGCGTTCATCCGCGATTCCCAAATCCGCACAGGCCTGACGCCACGCCGGACCATGGGGCTCCCGGATTCCGGCGCGGCCGGAACGGGCGTAGGCAACGAGATGGGCCAGTTCATGCCGCAGGGTGCGGTCAATCTCACTCTCAGCATTGCCAAGGCCAAGCAACCGTGGATTCAACTCGACCAGTTGGGTGTTGAAATGTGCCCGCCCCGCTGTGGAACGCATGCGGGGATTCCAGCGGACGACCACCTGACGGGCCAACGCGGGAAGATCGAGAGACATCATCAGACGGCGTGCCAGATCGTTCAACATCCGTTCACGTTTGGCGCTGTCGGAAGCAGGCACCGGCTGAGGTCCAACCTGTTTGGACAGAATGGGAGGCTGCGCCGGGGCATCGAAAACAAACTCAAGTTGGCGTGATGCTATGGACATGGAAAAAATACGATGGAGCAGATGATATGCTCTTATCAGATATTTTGAAGTCAAAGATTTTTCTGAAAAAACATCCCTTAGGATAAAATTTCTGATTTGTACCAGACGCAGGAACGGCTCCATAACCTAGTATGCTTAATTAGCTAAGCCTTTCATCCGATACCAACCACTCAAATCCGGGAAGCCCTTCGATTGGTAACATCCATAGCATTCAACGTGCCATTGATGATTCGTTGCCGGACCACTTAGGCTTAGCATTCCAGACTCCCACATCCCCCCCTCCTTGCAATGTCAGGAGGCCACGGTTACTTCCATCTGGATGCGGCCATCTTTCAATCCGATGCGCACTTTCGCGCGGGCTCCTGTTCCAAAAGATTCGAAAGCGGCCTCTTCGAGATGCGGCACCAACGCCGCCCGCAATCCGCGGGCTCCGGTCTCGCGACGGAGGGCTCCTTTGACAATGTGGGAAACCACCTCATCATCAATGGTCAACTCCACTCCTTCCCGGTTAAACTCAGCCAAATAGGAACGCAGCAGAGTCTCTTCCAGAATGCTTCGCAGGACGACTTCCCCCAAGGGCTGGAAGGCAACCAATCTCGAAAAACGTCCGAGGAGTTCGGGGAGAATCCCATAGTCCGAGAAGGCCCGGGTGTTCTCCAACAATTCCGATCCCATTTGGGCGATCAGTTGATCATCCCGCTTAACCTGGGATTGCCCCATGAAACCGACCCGCACATCTCGGCCCGAAATGTCGGCGGTCTCCTTCAGACCACTGAAGGCTCCGCAGGCGATGAATACAAGATTCTCCAATGGCATGACGATGCGTTGTCCATGGCCGCTGAACCCGAAGTCGGTCGGAAAGGGCGAGGAACCTCCAGAGAGCAGGGTCAGCAATCCGCGCTGCACTCCAAAACCGCTCACATCTTTGGTGGTGCCTTCGCCGGCGAACCGGGCGCTGCTGCGGCTGGCCGCGAGTTTGTCGAATTCATCCACGCAGATGATGCCGCAACTTGCCCACCCTCGGTCCTGACCGGCGGATTCATAAAGTTGGGAGAGAAGCATCTGCACATCGTCTCCGATGTAGCCGGTTTCAGAAAACCGGGTGATGTCGGCGATGACGGAGGGGACTTTCAGGATTTCCCGGAAGAGCAGCTCCACCAGATAGGTCTTGCCAGAACCGGTGGCTCCCAAGAAAAGGTAGTGCTCTCGCCTGGGGAGTTCGGCGGTGGGCACATTCTCAATGAAGCGCTGCCGCAGGCGCTGGACATGACGGTAGGCGAGCACCGCTCCGGCACGGCGGGCGGGCTCCTGGCCGCGGTAACCCAGGCGGACCAGTTCCCTATCCAACTCCCGGGGTGAGAGGATGGGCTGACGCTCCAAATGCTCAATGATCCTACCTTTCTCCAGGTCGCTCAACGAGTCCGCATCCGACATCCCGCCCGCTTCCGGTTGCGACTCGGCCACATTCACTCCGAACATTTCCCGCAGCATTTCATTGAAATCTGGCGATGGACTGAAGATGTCCACATCGTTCTCCATCGCTTCGGTGTCATCGTC
>JADZAX010000643.1 GCA_020852405.1 Verrucomicrobiales bacterium | reverse complement strand
TGGAAACCATTGCGGTAGACGTAAGCGATCTGGTCGTCGATGCTGACGACGAAGTTGAGCGGTCCGGCGGCGCCGCGCTCGGGAAGCCACTCAAATTCGCCGGGGGCGAGCCCCCATTGCTGAGGGAGGGGGGCTTCTTTCTTCTTGTTTTTCTAGAAGAACTGCGCCTCGGCGAAGTCTCCGGTTAGGATGGAGAGGGCGGTCAGGAGGAAGGTTGGTATTTGCCTCGGGGTCATGGTCGGAGTCGTGTCTGGATGGAACGAAAGGGAATCCCCGGTGCCACCAGAGACGATTGCCGCAAGGGTCAGCGAAACTCCTTGCGGTATTGCTGCCGCATCGCTTCGGTGCGGGCGGCCTGGTTCATCGGCATCGGGGAATAGGTGTTGGATCCGCCGTAGTAGCCCGGCTGGGCGGTGCCGCCGCCGGAACTGTTTTTCGAAACGCAACCGGTCACGAGCAGGGAGGAGGCACTGCCGATGATGGCAACAAGAGCGAGGATGGATTTGGCTTTCATAGGTTTGGTGGGTTTGAAGGAAGGTATGGTGTTGCGGAAAAAAATCAAGAATCCGCCGCCGCCGCTGTCGCCGCTGCCGCGGCCTCGGGTTGGGCGACGGCGGTGACTTTCTTCTCACGCATGGGTTTGCGGGGAAATTACGGACGCACCTCCCCGCCCGTCGCGGGAATGTGTTCGCATTCCACCCCGCCGCCGAGCGCCTTGTAGAGCGTGATGTAGAATCCCGCCAACTGGCCCCGGCTGAAAGTCTCGGTGTCCTATGCGTCGAACTTCGTCCGCTCCGCGTCGAGCACGTTCTGGAAACTGACCAGCCCGTTCTCGTAGGTGTCCTTGATCACGCTCACCGTCTCCCGCGAGGCCGCCACGGCCCGGCCGAGGGTCCCGTTCGTTGACGATCGCCGACATCGAAGTCTCGACCTCCTCCACCGCCCCGAGCAGGGTGCTCTCGTAGGTGGCCAGCGCGGCGAGGGCCCGGTTTTACTGCGCGGAGATCTCGTTTCGGATCCGGCCCGCGCTGAAGATCCCCCAGCGGAAGGAGGGGCCGAAATTGTAGCTGCGGCTCGCGCTGTCGAGGAGGTCCCCGCTCGACAAAGAGTTGGAGGCGCGCGAACACCGGTTCGCGAGATACGCCGACGACTTCATCGTGATGGTGAAAAGCGCAAAAGCGGCCACGCGGGTGCTGGCGAGCCTGATCCGTTTCTGCGAAGAACGGCTGCAACTGGTGGTCAACCGCGCCAAAAGCCGTGCCGCGCCGCTCAAAGCCTGCGAGTTCCTGGGCTACCGGCTCAACAACCGGGCCAAATCGGCGTGGACGGAGAAAGCGCGGCACCGCTTCAAAGAGCGGGTCCGTGCGATCACCAGCCGCAACCGCGGGCACCGGGTAAAGGACGTCATCGACGAGCTGAGACACTACGTCCGCTGCTGGCTCGTCTAGAAGCTATCCCAAAACAACTTGAAATAGCAAAGCGAATAGGTTGGTCTTCCGTCATGTTGCAACTCTCCGAATCACAACTGGATAGGCTCTGTGAACTGCTTCCGGATCACCCGGACCGGCCCAAAGGTGGAAGACCACGCTCCGACAAGCGAAAGGCCATTAGTGGGATTTTCTGGATTCTGGACAACGGAGCGAAGTGGAAAGACCTGCCCAAGGAGTTCGGATCGAAAAGCTCGGTCCACCGGGCCTTTCAACGATGGGTCGAGATGGGAGCCTTTGAAGGGTTGCTGGCTCCTGTTGGATCCATGGTCGAAGAACGTAACGGCTTTAGGCTCTATGAGTGCCACGGGGACGGAACCTTTTCGAAGGCCAAGGGGGGGGGCGACGGAATTGGATGCACCAAGTCGGGCAAAGGAGTGAATACCATGATCATGGTCGACGCGAGAGGATTGACCATCGCAGAGACTACCAGCACGGCGAGTCCCCGCGAATCAACCCTGGTGGAGCCTCTTTTTTATTTCATGGTCACGGTTGATTTCCCCGAGAAACTCATCGGTGACAAGGCATACGATTCCGACAAACTCGATGGCAACTTGGCTGCCCTTGGGGTGGAAATGATCTCGCCGCACCGATCAAACCGGAGGCCAGAAAACCGGACTCAGGATGGTCGGAAACCGCGCAGGCACAAGCGCCGGTGGACGGTAGAGCGAACCATAGGGTGGCTCCAAAACTATCGCCGTCTTTGTATCCGCTGGGAGAAATCGACTGCAATGTTTCAAGGATTTGTCAATCTAACCTGTGCCCTTCTCCTCATGAATGAGGTTTTGGGATAGCTTTCAGTCAAACTCCGAAAATCATATCCAAGTCCCCTCAGAAAGGCCAGCCAAATTTTGGATGTGTCGCTGTTGGATTCGCGGCTGCGGAGGCACCCTCTGGTCTGACATTGCCGGATGCCCGCATAAATAGGCAACCCTTGGGGAACCGGTGACAATTCGGCATCCTCACCCAGGCTCGAAGTTCCGGACTTCCGGGCTCCTTGGCTCGAAAAGGATGGTCAGGGCTCCGGAAGGTGGAACTGCTCCCTGAT
>JADZAX010000642.1 GCA_020852405.1 Verrucomicrobiales bacterium | reverse complement strand
CTGGAATCGAGATGTGATCGCTTCATGATCATCAACGCAGTCGCTCCTTTTCAGCAGTTGATCGACAATGTGATTGAATTCCTCCACGAACCCACCAACGCAGGACCGGGTCCCCGTGACTGATTCATAGAGCAAGTCGGGAGTCTCACTCCGTCGGACTCTGACCTCTGTTTACTTCTTTCCGGATCGCTCAGTCGAGATTTTCCATCGACTATCTCCACTCCGCTTCGGCGCTATGAAGTTCTTGTTCATTAGTCCATGCCTTTCGCATCGCCTTCCATCAGGCGCGCGGTCTCGCTAACGCCCTTGGCTTTTGCTGCCGCCTCTAATTTTCATCGCTTCTACCGCATTGGCCTTGTGCCCCTTACGACTGAACCCATATTGGGCGCACACAACGTCGAGGATGAGCAACTGCCTGCCCGCGCCGAGTCGAAAGCCACCATGATCATTCAACCAGCACCCCCTCGAATTCGGAGCGCGCTGACGGTCAGTCGGAGGCCTCGCTCTGACCCTGAGTTTCAGGTCACGATGACAGAAGCTTGTGCAAAGTCCGAGGTCGACGTATAGGCAACGCCAAATTTCAGATGATGTGCGCAAAACGCCGAGGAAAACGAATTATGCGGCAATTCTCCTCAGCGGCCGCGACGGCCCCATTGCCTTTCACGTTGTCTCAAACGCTGGCTACAAACTGCCGGGTAATGATATCATCCAGAGTGGTGCGGGTACAGGGAATCGAACCCTGGTCTCAAGCTTGGGAAGCTCGCGTCCTACCATTGAACGACACCCGCAGAGACGTTCCCAAAAAACGAACAAGTTCGAGGGAAACAGAGTTGGTATTCTTGGCCCTCCGGAAGAAAAACGCAAGGACTTTCCCTTCGGGCAGCCCTTTTCGCCTTCAGCGGTAGGCGTAGATGACGGCCCATTCGGCCGGCAATTCATCGGAGGAATCGAGAAAAACCCTCACATAATAGGTACCACTGGCCTCGGGAATGACGCGGGCCGCCGCCACATTGCCTTTTTCCCAGGCTTCGTCCTCCACCAAGTTGCCATTCTGGTCGTAGATGTGGATGTTCACTTTGGCACCCGATTGGGAGCATCCCACCCAGAACCAGTATTCATTGCGTTTGAACAACTGATGCTCAATGAGCTTCTGCTCTTTCTCCTTGAGCATGCCATCCCACCAGGTTTCTCGCAGAATGAATGGGTTTTTTTTCAGCTCCAGAAGAGGCACTGCCGCTTCCAAAGCCGCAGAACGGCCATCATGGACGAGTCCCCACCCAGTCACCCCTCCCAAACTGAGGAGAAGCACGGCCAGAAAACCGGTTTTAAATTTGGTTGAAAAGGGCATTGGCTGGAAAACGATGTGATTCAGAAGACGCCGGAATGGTGGACTATTTTCCAAACACCTGGGCTGCCAAATCGGAGGTCAACTCATAAATTTGCTGGACCGACTCATTGGGCACTTTCCCCTCGCCGTCGGTTTTCATGACCTTGGTCAAGGTTTCGAGCACTTTTTCGACGGAAGCGAACAGACTCCCGGAGCGGGAACGCTGGGGCAGTTTCAGATAGCGGGACTGAATGCGGCGAACCAGATCGGGCTGATGAAGCAACTCGGAAGCCTCCGGATCATAGTGCTCTGCGAGGACCCCGGAAAGAACGCGGGTCCCTCCGAGCCAGCCTCCCAGGCTCACCATGTCGGACAAGGCCTCATCACGGTTCGTTTCCATTTCATTGATCACGGTTTGCCTAGTGCGGTCCAGTTCCCGTCGCACTGAAACCCAATCACCGATATTGGCGCCATCCACAATGGCGCCTGCATGGCCTTTGACGGCATCTCCGACGCTGAGTTTTTCTGCCAGCATGAGCACTTCGCGCCCCACCCGCTTGACTTCATCCTTGTCTTCAGCCTGGACCGCAATGAAACCTTCCGCGATGACCAGCCCGAAAACCAGCGCGGTGCGGGAACGATTGGGATCTGTCGAGGCCTCCTTGCGCATCAAATGGCTCTTCCAGTTCTGATGTCCGAGCTTGTCGAGCGAGGAGAAAATTTCCTGAGGGATCGGAATGACGACTTCTCCGACAATTTCCGCGGGGAGATTTCCAATGTCGATTTTCTTGGGAGGCTGATCTGCCAGAAGATTGCAGGTCAGGCTACCTACCGCCAAGGAAGCCACACAAATGGCAGATTGCCGGGAAATGGGAACACCCGAGGAGAGTAAAGCAAACATGCGTAAAAGTAGCCCCATTTTCGACTAGGTCGAGGGGAGGTTTTTGCGGGGAGGACAAAAATAGGTCCCATGGAGGGGCACTCAATCCTGATGTCTGGCAGTTACAGAACCCGAATCCCGGGTCCTCGCTCCACCGTCCAACGCCAGGTGGCGGATAACCTCCTCCTTGCCGTAAACCGTGATGACATCCCCCTTTTCAATGCGTTCTGCCGGGCCGGGCGTGCCGCAAAAAGCTCCATCCCGGCGGGTGATACCCAGGACAATGATCCCATCATCCGCAGGACGGGTTTCTCTGAGCATCTTTCCGGCCAGCCGGCAGGAGTCAAGAATTTCCACTTCGGAAATGCAATAGCCGGATTCCACCCGGAGCAGGAGTTCATAGTCCAATGCGTGAGAGAGGCCTGCCTTTTCGAGGGTATTGCGAATGAGCGAGTCCATGATCCGCTTTACAAATCCAAGATTGAAAACAAACACAAAAATGGCCAACCCGCCCCCGATGATGGCGATGGATCGGAGGACGTCTCCGGTGGATTTGTCCTGCACAAAGGTGACCACCAACGTTGCCGCCGCCGAAGTCAGCCCCACAGTGCCCGCCAGAATGAGATCACGAATAATACGACGCCGTATGGGATGGCGCACGACCATCTCGGCTTCACTGGTGGTGAATCCCACGCCAAAAAAAGCGGAATACGCTTGAAAACTGGCTGTGTCCCAGCTCAAGCCTGTCATCATGAGCGCGGTCGACGCAACTCTGACGGCAACCAAGGATACCGTGGCAATGACCAGCAGAGTGAGAAGGGCTCCCATAATTCATATCGCAACAGCGACCATGCAGACCAACCACGCTACCATGGGATCCTGCCAATCTCATCCCAAAATGGATGGGGGCCCCCGTTTTGCAGAAACGGTTCAAGAAAAACAAAGGTGGCGCGTATTTTGTAATAGACCGGTTGAATATGCCAGCATCGGCACTCGTCCCAGTTTTGACCTCCCCTGTTTTTTGGGGGCTTAATTCCCACCAAAATCCAATAGACTTGGGGGGCATTTGATACAAGTAATCCCTTCTTCCAAAAACATCCCACAATCACTGCCATGGCGAACGTATCTGTAACCACACATCAATCCTGGCTTTCCCGACTCACCAATTCCGTGGTCGGCGTTCTCTTCGGCTTCGGTCTCGTCTTAGGCAGCGGTTACGGTCTCTTTTGGAACGAAGGGCGGACCGTCATCGAAGCAGCCAAATTGGCAGAAGGTGAAAAGGTGGTGGTGACTGTTCCGGGCGACAGGGTGGACCCGGCGAATGAAGGAAAACTGGTCCACGTCAGCGCCGTGGTCAGCACCCAGGAGGCCCTCGCTGACCAAATCTTTGGCATCGCCGCACCGGAAGGAGCCGTCCAACTTGACCGCGAAGTGGAAATGTACCAGTGGGACGAGGACAAACATAGCGAGACCCACAAGAAGGCGGGCGGAGGCACCAGCACAACCACCACTTACAGCTATAAGAAAAAATGGTCATCGAGCAAAATCAATTCGGGATCCTTTCATGAAAGCGGGCATAGCAATCCGAGCCAATGGCCTGCTTCCCAGGACACGATTCGGGCTTCCCAAGCCAAGTTGGGAGATTTCAAGTTCGGTCCGGAACTCCTCCACTATTTGAGCGACCAAATTTCTGTTCCGCTGGCGGGGCAACCGGTAAAATTGGACTCCCTCCCGCAAGGAACCAAAATAGAAGGTGAACTCATTTACATCGGAGAAAACTCGGGCAGTCCGCAGGTCGGGGATGTCCGGATCTCCTTCAGCGCCATCCCGAAAGGTGATGCCAGCGTTGTCGCAGAGCAGTCCGCGGGCGGGTTCAAAGGTTTCATGACCAAAGTCAAAAAAGAACTTCTCCTCGTCTCCTCAGGGAAAAAATCTTCGGCCCAACTCTTCGAAGAAGCCCGCACGAAAAACCTCTTCATCGCATGGGCGATCCGCGTCGGCGGCTTTTTTGCCATGTGGATGGGTTTTGGTCTCATCATGCGCCCGCTGTCTGTCCTGGGCGATGTTATCCCTTTCGTGGGGAACCTGGTCGGAGCGGGGACTGGATTTGTCGCCGCAATCCTGGCGTTCATGCTTAGCGTGGTCATCATCGCCGTGGGGTGGTTTGCCTCCCGACCGTTGTTCGGCATTGGTTTGTTGGTTCTGGCCGCAGGGGCAACAGTGTGGTTGATCCGACGCAACAAGCGCAAAAAGCAGGGACCTCTTCTCACCGCTGGAGATGCCAACATTCCCCCTCCCCTCAATTTTTGAAAGCGCCACTCTGGCATGCCTTAATAGAAGGAGCTTTGCGTGAGGCTTGGTGAGCAATCGAAGCCCGTCGGCGGAAAAGAGATTGCCCCGGAGTCAATTTCCTGCGAAACCAGGGTCCGCGCCATTGTTTGGGCATGGATTTGAAACTCGAAAACCGCGTCATACTCGTCACTGGAGGGGCCAGCGGCAGAGGAGCGTCGATTTGTTGCCGGATCGTCGAGGAACGGGGAATTGCCGTCATTCTGGATCGCAACGCTTCGCTGTCTGAGTCCTTGGCACGTGAACTCAGCCCGGACGGAGATCGTTGCGATTGGTTGGCGGCGGACTTGACCGATGAAGCCGCCACCCGTGAAGCCTTTGCTGAATTGATCCGGCGCCACGGTCGACTGGACGGATTGGTGAACAATGCCGGCTTGAATGACCGGACGGGATTGGACGGTTCAGTGGCAGCTTTCCGCCAATCCTTGGAGGGCAATCTTGTCCAAGTCTTCCTGGTGACCCAGCTGGCCATACCCTATCTCAAAAAATCAACCGGAGCCGCAATTGTGAATATTGCCAGCAAAGTGGCAGTCACCGGACAGGGCGGCACCTCAGGCTACGCCGCGGCCAAGGGGGGGGTGGCTTCGCTGACCCGGGAATGGGCTTTAGATCTCGCCCCGCACGGGATCCGGGTCAATTGTGTCTTTCCGGCAGAAGTCTGGACTCCTCTCTACGAGAAATACCTTGCGGCCCTTCCCTTTCCAGAATCACGGAAACAGGACATCGAAGCCTGCATCCCTCTGGGACAGCGAATGACGGAAACCGCCGAGATCGCTGACACAACGCTCTTTTTGCTTTCTCCGCGATCCTCCCACACTACCGGTCAATGGCTCTTCGTGGATGGTGGCTACACTCATCTCGACCGCGCCTTCACTCCCCCCCCCATCCCCTCTGCTTCATGAGTCTGACCGCGCTTCCCACCTCAGATCCCACCATTCTCCTCCGTTACCGCGATGGCATTTTCGCGGTGGATCTCCTCACCTGCGCGATCTGCGAGTTCGGCTTCTACGACTGGCTGTCTTCTCGAAATGCGACGCTGGAGGAAATATTGACTCATTTTCAGTGGGCCGAGCGCCCGGCGGACGTGTTGCTGTCGCTGAGCCAGGCGATTGGACTTGTCATTGCTGAAACCAAAAATGGGGTGACCCGATATTCAGCCACCGCCATGGCCCGGGAACATCTCACCGAAGGATCTCCCTGGAACCTCCGTCCCTACTATCAATCGATGAAAGACCGGCCTGTGGCGCGGGATTTCGTCCGGGTCCTCAAAACCGGCCGACCCGCCCAATGGAGTGGCCATGAAGGGGCCGAGGAAGACTGGCATGGGGCGATGTTAAGCCAGGATTTTGCCCGGGAATTCACGGCCGCGATGGATTGCCGGGGCGTTTATCTGGGCAAATCCCTGGCAGATTGCCTGAAGCGCGAGGGTTTCCTTTCCCAAATGCACCGGGTTCTGGATATTGGCGGAGGTTCCGGGGTTTATGCTTGCGCCTTGGCGGCCAATGCTCCCGGATTGAAAGCCGTCGTCCTGGAGCAGGCCCCGGTCGATGGCATTGCAATGGCGCGCATCGCGGAGCGAGGGCTGGTGGCCCAAGTCACAGTCCATTCAGCGGACATGTTCCAGGATCCCTATCCGACGGATTGCGACACCCATTTGTTTTCCAACGTCATGCATGACTGGGACAAGCCCGATATTCGTCGTCTGCTGGAGCGGTCGTTCGCCGCCTTGCCGCAGGGCGGGAGGATTTTGGTGCATGAAGTCTTCCTGAACGAAACCAAAAGCGGTCCCCGACCGGCAGTGGAATATTCCTGTATTCTGGTGCATTCGACCCGGGGACGGTGCTACGGGCATGGGGAAATGGCGGATTTGCTGATTGAAACCGGTTTTGTAGCTCCGCAGTATTTTGAAACGGCCGGAGACCGAGGGGTCGTGGTTGGCAGGAAGCACTGAAGGCAAAGGCCCGGCTTCCCAGGTTGTCCCAGGGATTACAAAATGGGTCATTGGTTGCGGTTTCCGGTTCCCTGATTAGGGTGCCTTGGAGAATGGCGCGCATTTCAGAAGAAACCAAGCAGCGGGTGATCGAGGCGAATGACATCGTCGAGATTATCGGGGGGTATTTCCCCTTGAAGCGGGCCGGGACGAATTTCCGCGCCCTCTGTCCTTTCCACAATGAGAAGTCCCCGAGCTTCAACGTGAACCCCATGCGCGGCATTTATCACTGCTTCGGCTGCCATGCCGGCGGGGATGTCATCAAGTTCGTCATGGAATATGAGCATCTTTCCTTCACTGATGCCGTGAAAAAGCTGGCCGAACGGGCGGGAATCGCCATCGAGGAAGCGGCTTTTGATCCCGATGAGGACCGCAAGCGCCGAATGCGCTCGAACCTCCTCGCGTTGCAACGCAAAGCAGCCGAGTGGTTTGCCCACCGACTTTTCCGCAACGCGGATGCCGAAATCGCCCGGGACTATTTGAAAAACCGGGGCATTAACGGAGAAATCGCGAAGCGCTGGGGCATCGGGTATGCCCCGGAGTCTTCTCGGGATTTTCTCAACTGGGCACGTCAGGAACAATACTCGGCGCGTCTTTTGGTGGATTCCGGGTTGGCGGCATGGAGTGACGCGGACCGGCCTGAACGAGGTGTTTATGCACGTTTCAGGAAGCGGTTGATGTTCCCTATCGCCAATGATTACGGCGAAATCATCGCCTTCAGCGGCCGCATTCTGGATCCGGCCCAGCAGG
>JADZAX010000641.1 GCA_020852405.1 Verrucomicrobiales bacterium | reverse complement strand
CAGCATTTTGCCGATCTCGGTGACTGGCAGGTTGCAGGCGAAATTCCGGCACACGTAGGCCGTGGCCTTGCCGTCAATGCTGGTTTGGGCCGCGGTGTAGGCAGCCACCTTGGTGACCGGGGGGGCATCGCCATCGGGCCGAAGCAGGACGACTTTGCCGGGCAGATACGGCTTGCGGAGAGCAGCGATCATGGCCATGGTATCTGCGGCGGCAGGATCGCCCGCAATCACGATCTCCAGACTGGGTCCGAACAGAAAATCAGCCCCGCAGAGCACAAAAGGAAACGCCGAAGGCTGCCGTAAGATGTCCGCCGAAAAGGCTTTGATGAGGGCATCGGCTTTCTCCTCCAGCGAGGAATCCCCCGTGATGCGGTGCAGGCGGACCAGATTGAGCAAGGCCGCCGCGTTCCCGCTGGGATAGGCGCCGCCATAGATCTTCTTGGACCGTGCGATCAGCGACTCCGCATCATTGGCAGTCATGAAAAAAGCCCCTCCCTGGGGATCCCAAAAATGATCTAGCGCGGATTGGTTGAGCCGCACCGCATGCTCCAGATAGGTCGGCTCAAAACAGGTTTCGTAGAGATCCAACAGTCCCCAGGTAAGGAACGCATAATCCTCAAGATGCGCCGTTAGACCAGCCTCTCCGTGCCGATACCGCTTCAACAAGCGTCCATCCGGCCGGCTCAGCTTGGCGGTCACGAAATCGGCCGCTTTCTTTGCCGCGGCGGTGTAGGCCTCATCTCCCAGCACCTGCCCAGCCTTTGCAAAGGCCGCGATCATGAGACCGTTCCAGTCGGTGAGGATCTTGTCGTCCTTCTGGGGATGAACCCGCTTCTCACGTTCCGAGAACAATTTCTGCCGCATCGGCTCCAGCCGTTTCCGTTCATCGTCACTGAGCGGGGATCGCAGGTGAGGAATGTTCGCTCCGGTGACCTTTCCGCTCGCCTCATCGGAAAAGTTGCCCTCGGGAGTGAGGTTGTAGAGTTGAATGTAAAAGGCGGCATCATCCGTGCCCAGGATGGCTTTGATCTCCTCCACCGTCCAAACATAGAATTTTCCTTCCACTCCCTCGCTGTCAGCATCCTCCGCGGAATAAAATCCCCCTTCCGGGCTCGTCATGTCACGCAGGACATAGCCGAGGATTTCCCGGGCCATGCGGGCATAGTCTTCTTTGCCGGTGGCCTGATAGGTTTCGACGCAGGCCAGGGTCATCATGGCCTGGTCATAGAGCATTTTCTCGAAATGGGGGACCAGCCAGACCGCATCGGTCGAGTAGCGGTGGATGCCATGCCCCACCTGGTCATAGACGCCTCCCTGATGCATGGAAACGAGCGATTTTTCAACCATCTCAAGATCTTTGGCATCGCCGGAGCGCTTCCAGTGTCGGAGCAAAAACAGCAGGTTGGCCGGGGTCGGAAATTTCGGCTGGGAGCCGAAGCCTCCATTTGCCGCATCAAACCGGCGGGCGAGTTCACGGGATCCGTTGTCCAGCGTGTCCGGCGCGAGCGCCCCACCGGGAGAACCACCGGTCATGTCCTTGAGCTGCCCGGCGATATTTTCCGCAACCGAATCGATTTCGGCACGCCGGTTTTTCCAGGCATCCGTAAGCTGGTTGAGGAGATCGACAATCCCGGGGCGTCCTCCCCTCCCCGTTTTGGGTAGGTAGGTGCCGGCAAAAAAGGGCTTTTTGTCAGGGGTCAGCAATACCGTCATCGGCCAGCCCCCGCTTCCGGTCAGAGCCTGGGTCACGGTCATGTAGATTTCGTCGATGTCGGGACGTTCCTCACGATCCACCTTCACCGGGATGAATCCGGCATTGATGACCGCCGCGACGCCTTCGTCCTCGAAGGATTCATGCTCCATGACGTGGCACCAGTGGCAGGTGGTGTATCCGATGGAGAGAAAGACGGGCTTGTTCTGCTCTTTCGCCATCCGGAAGGCCTCCTCCCCCCATGGATGCCAGTCGACAGGGTTGGCGGCGTGCTGGAGCAGATAGGGACTTTTTTCAAAGATCAGGCGGTTGAAATCGGGTCCCCCATCCGGTGGGAGCTTGGCGATGGCCTCGGCCGGTGGCAAAGGCTTGCGGAGGTGGGGCGTTTCCTCGGAATGGCTCATGAAAGGGGTGATGGTCAGGGCAACAGCAGTCGCTGCAAGAGAAAGGGAAGCGGGGGATCGCATGGGAACAGAGTGTGCCATCGGAAGCGTGACGGAGCGAACGTTTTCTCAGGGCCGGATCGGATCCGGAGGCGGCGGTGGTTGGTGAATGCGGAAGCCGAGAACCTTGCCCATGGCCTCTGGAATTGGGGGCACGGTCAGCACGTGGGGAAGATTGGACAGTTGGTCGGCCAAGGTCACGGAAAAAGTCTCCCCAGACGTGCCGGCGAAGTTCACCCGGGACCGGGTGGCCCTGAGCACCTGCCAGGAAAATATGTCCCCGGCACGGTTGGAATGCCGCCCGTCGGCCTCCACCCGTCGTCGCCAGAGCGCGGTGGGCACCGAGCTCTGACCCGAATCACTGACAAAATCAGTCCCGTTGTTCCCCCGTCCGTCGGCCCCGGTCACACTGCCGAGCAGCTCGAAATCACCGATGTCACTGGTCATGCGGAGGGTCCAGATCTGGGGAATGAGACTCCCCGCAGGTCCCAGCCGGATCTGGTGGGGGGAACGGTCCGCCGCAAGCCCTTTGGCCGGTTTGGCATTGCCGCCCCCCGGCAGGATCAACGTCGTGACGAAGGCCGGCACTTGGTCCAGCGGCACCCCATCCAAAAGCACGGGTTTCTTCAAGCCGTCTCCCCACATTCCGCCCTCAGGACGGCGTTCCCCGATCAGGTCGATCTGGATCCCCCGGAACCGAACGACCAAGCCCTGTTTCCCGGTCATTTCGATGCCTTCCTCAACGCCGGCAGGGCCTGCGTCTTTGACCCACAGGGAATGCTCGCGCTCCTCCGGCCGGTACGCCGGCTGCGCGGATTCGACGAGATGCCGGCAAATGTTCTCATTGATCACCAGGGCGCCATGGTCATTCTGGTGCACCGCGTCCTTGAGCAGCCAGGGAATCGGTTGCTGATGCTCGCGCAGATAGGCCGCCCACTCCCTGCGGTTGTCCACCCACTCGCAGCCGTGACTCAGCGCCACCAGCCGCACGTCGTCCCACTCGGGGGGATTCGCGGTGGTCCCGGTGATCTCCCGGTCCTGCTCCCGGAGATGGAGACTGGCAACCAGAATGTCCGCCGTGCAGTGCTGACGGAAATCCCCCAGCATTTTGTCGAGGTCGGCCGCCTTGCCTCCTGAATAGAGAATGACCAGATCGGGCTTCTTTCCCAGGACATGCTGAATCATCCACCCACGGGTGAAATCATACTCCACCGCCGAACCGACGTGTTTTTCATAGAGAACTGGCGGCGCCCCGGGGAAATGTTCACGAATCCACTGGATGAGGCATTCGCCATTGCCCAGCATATTGGTGTAGCTCGAACCAATTCCCATGATGCGAAGCGGTTCCCGGGGACGCTGAGGATCCTTCAGCTTGGCGATGAAACCGGCCAGAAATCGCCCATCCTCCGGCCGGGGGGAGAGATCCCGAGCGGGAAACTGCGACCGCCAGAGAGCATAGGCCGCGGCGAATTCCTCCTCACCCGCCTCCCGGCACCGGAGATCGTCGATCCCGGACTCTCCGGGGGGAAAGGTGAGGGACCAATGCAACGCTGTCGCTCCGGGGGCGGCCCGGGCGAAAAAGGCCGCGCGCTGCCAAGCCCCCCGGGTATCCGGCAGGTGGAGAGGGCTGGTTTTTCCGAAATACACCAGATCGGTCACCGAGGTCGCGGAACCTTGAGATTTTCCAGGGCACCGGATCCAGGCGGTCAGGACGTAAGGCCGGCCTTCCCGCGCCGGCACTTCCAGGTTGATGCTGTTCCTTCCGTTTGCGCGTCCGATCAGGCAGGCCTTCCCGGAAGGAGCGCTGCCATCCTCCACCCGTCGGAAAAGACCGGGCTGGATGATCGCTTCCGCCGTCAGGGGGGCTTCGAAATCTCCGTTGGGCAGATCCATCCAAGGAAAGCCCCCCGGATTCGTCCATTCGTTCCCGGAAACCACCGTCAGTCCGGCTTCGGGCTCCTCCGCCCGGGCCATCTGCTGTGCCCTCGAAACCGGTCCCGGCAGACAAAGCAGGAGGAGCAAGGTGGTTCCCAATGATCTCATGACCAACCAGCATGCCTCCGCCGGTGGTCGCGCGCAAGAAAGTTCCGCCCCCCCCCTTGAAGGCCAAGACGATCACGCCATGAGGTGCGCATTGCGTTTCCGGAGAATCTGTGTCTTTCTATGAGGCCACGCCCTCTCTAACCTTCATGCCAGTCACCGCCCAGCTCAGCTTTTCCGCGCCGGACTGGAGGGTCTATGCGGTAGCCGGCGGCAGCCTGGCCTTCCTCACCCTGATCTTTGCCTACTCCCGTGGGCCTCTCCGGGGATGGCCGCGCTGGCTCGCACTTTTCCTCAAAGGCCTCGGACTCGCCCTGCTCTGCCTCTGCCTGCTCGAACCCTCCTGGACCGACACGCAGCCCCGCAAAGCCTCGAATGACCTGCTCTTGCTGGCAGACAACGGAGCCCGGCTCCGGGTCAAGCCTCCCGGGGCCACCGAATCGACCGGCGACCGGCTTTCAGCCGCCCTTCGCGGTGACGTTCCCCACACACTCGCCCCTTGGCTGGAACGTTTGGGCCATTATTTCCGGCTCCAGACCTATGTGGTGGATTCCCGGACCCGGCGGACCGCGGATTTTTCCGAGTTGGACCACTCGGGCTATGCCACGACCATGCTGACCGCCCTCGCCAGTCTGCGGGAGCGTTTCAACCAACGTCCGGTCGCCGCGGCCGTCCTTTTCACCGATGGCAATGGGGCCGACACGGCCGCGTTGGAGGAGGTCCTCACCAAGCTCAAAGAAAAACCGGTTCCCGTCTTTGCCGTCGTCGGAGGGATCAGCGATCCCGGCGCCCAGGACATCAGTGTGACTGCCGTTACTTCAGAGGTCTCGCCTTTCGAAGATGCTCCGGTGACCCTGACGGTCGACCTGACCTCCCGGGGGTTGGAGGGACGCTCCCTCACGGTCCTGGTCCTTGACGAAGGGGGCAAGGAAATGGCCCGCCAAAGTGCCGCCGTCTCCCCGCTTCCCACCGGGTCATCACCCGGGAGCATTTCCTCGCAAACCATGAGAATCCGGGTGCCCAACGCGCCGCCCGGCCTCTCCTTCCAGCGGGTGCTGGCAGTGGAATCGTCGCTCGCCGATGCCGCGTCCCGTCCCGATGCCCTCAAGTCGATGTCGAAAGAGATCACGTTGGAAAACAATGTCCGTCTCGTGGCCTCGGACCGGGGTCAGGGACCTTTCCGCGTTCTCTACGTCTCGGGTCGCCCCAACTGGGACTTCAAGTTTCTCCGGCGAGCCCTCACCACGGACAGCGATGTCCAGCTGGTCAGTCTCATCCGCATTGCCCGACGGGAACCCAAGTTTGAGTGGCGGGGACGCGCCGGCGAGTCCAGCAATCCCCTCTTCCGCGGATTTCAGAGCGACATCCCCGAAGAGACGCAACGCTACGACCAACCCGTGCTGATCCGCCTCGGAACCTCGGCCCCGGAGGAGTTGCGGGAAGGGTTCCCCAAGACCGACACCGAACTGTTCGGACAATACCGCGCCATCGTCCTCGACGACATCGAGGCGGACTTTTTCACCCAGGAGCAACAGAATCTCATGGAACGATTCGTGTCCCGCCGGGGAGGCTCACTCCTCATGATGGGGGGACAGGAATGTTTCCGTCAGGGAGGCTGGGACCGCACCGCGGTGGGGAGAATGCTTCCCGTGTATCTCGACCGGATCCAGGCCGGACCGCCGCCGCTCGCGGCCCGCTACGCTCTGACCCGGGAAGGCTTTCTGGAACCCTGGCTGCGTCTTCGCTCCGACCAGGGTGAAGAGGAAAAGCGTCTCGCGTTCATGCCTGAGTTCCAGGCGATCAATGCGACCGCCGCGATCAAACCCGGAGCGAGCCTTCTGGCCACGGTGACCGATTCACAACAGCGCATCCTCCCCGCACTGGCCACGCAACGCTTTGGCGAAGGGCGCAGCGCCGCGCTGCTGGTCGCCGACATGTGGCGCTGGGGCCTCAAGGACACCGAACTTCATGCCGACCTCGACAAGTCCTGGCGCCAGCTGTTCCGGTGGCTCGTCGTCGATACCCCCGACCGGGTCACTTTGGAAACGAGCCGCGATTCCGATACCGGTAGGGACCGGGTCCGTTTTCAAGTGAGGGCGCGGGATGCTTCCTGGCGGGGGCTCGATGACGCCACCGTCAAGCTCACCGTCACCCTGCCCGATCAGAGCACCGAGGATCTCCACGCCGAGGCCAGCCTCGCCGAACCCGGTCTCTTCGAGGTCAACTTCCAGCCCCACGATCCTGGCGCCTACCGGGCGACGGCAAAAGTCATTGACCCTGAAGGCAAAACTGTCGCCGAAAAAATCACCGGTTGGACAGTCAACACAGCCGCCGAAGAATTCCGCACCCTGGCTCCCAACCTCCCCCTGTTGGAAACGCTCACCCGGGCCACGGGTGGACGTATCCTTCAACCGGAGGAGGCGGCCACGCTGCCGGATCTCCTCGCCCGCATCGATGCTCCGGTCATGGAAACCTCCACAAGACCACTCTGGCATCTGCCCTGGATTTTTCTGCTCGCCCTGCTTTGCTTTCTCGGGGAGTGGACCCTGCGCCGATGGAAAGGAGGCACGCTGTGAACCGCACTCCCCTGCTTCCGCTCCTCGCCGGCCTGATGGCCGCGCTGCCTCTGACCGCGCAGGAAACGACGCCAACCGGACGGGAAATCCTCATCGTCCTCGGCATTCCCGGCATCGAGGAATATGCTCAACGGTTCCGGCATTCCGCGGAAACCTGGAAGGAGGCGGCGGAGCGCGGCAAAGCGCACGTCACTCAGATCGGTGGCAGCGAGCAGGATGCGTCCGCCTTGAAAGAAAGGATCGATGCGCTACGCACCAAGCCGCCCGAAGAGCTTTGGCTCATCCTCATCGGTCATGGCACCTTCGATGGCAAGCAGACCAAATTCGCGGTGAACGGCCCTGATTTCACCGACAAAGATCTCGCCGCCTGGCTCAAGGACTTTCCCCGTCCCGTGGTGGTGATCAACGGAGCTTCCTCCAGCGCGCCGTTTCTAACTTCGCTGGCAGGTCCCGACCGGGTCGTGATCACCGCCACGAAAAGTGCCGGCGAAATCTACTACGCCCGTTTCGGCGAGTATTTCGCCACCGCCATCAGTGGGGATCCGGAAGCCGACCTGGACAATGATGAACAGGTTTCCCTGCTTGAGGCGTATCTCTATGCCTCACACAAAGTCGAAGGATTTTACACGGATGAGGGCCGGATCGCCACGGAGCATGCGCTGTTGGATGACAACGGCGATGGCAAGGGCGCCCGGGCCGAATGGTTCGAGGGGGTCCGCGCCGTGAAGGCCCCGGATGCCAAGGCCACACCGGATGGCGAACGGGCCCAACAACTGGTCCTCGT
>JADZAX010000640.1 GCA_020852405.1 Verrucomicrobiales bacterium | reverse complement strand
TAACGAACACCGGGCAAATCCTTCACACGACCACCACGCACCAGCACGATCGAATGCTCTTGAAGGTTATGCCCCTCACCACCGATGTAAGCAATGACGTCCTCGCCATTGGTCAAACGCACCTTGGCCACCTTACGGAGCGCGGAGTTCGGCTTTTTCGGGGTGCGGGTGTAAACTTGAAGACAGACGCCACGGCGTTGCGGGCATTTGTCCAGCGCAGGCGCCTTTGACTTCACCGGCTTGTCTTTGCGACCCTGGCGAACAAGTTGATTGATGGTTGGCATGGCTTATGCGGTTGAAATTGACGTGATGGAATCCGACGGCGCTCTCTTTCTTTCTACTTGCTGTCGCAGCAACCGGAGCGATTCCAGAGCAGCCCGACAAAAGTCAGAGAAGAAAAACGCTGCCGGCATTTGGATTCCTCATCCAGCCAGCAGCGCGGGCGGGAATATAGGTGGCAACCCAAATCGCGCAACAGCTTTGCGCTTCTTTTTTGATAATTTTTTTAGACCTCTCTCGGCGGCCTGCCTCCCGGAGCGCTGGGACTGCAGGCACATATTCATGCAACTCTCACGGATGAGATCATGATGAAAGAGCCTGCAGCCTGTCTCCTAGTATGAACAAGCTGGTAGCAGGAGGCGGATTTGAACCGCCGACCAAGGGCTTATGAGTCCCCTGCTCTACCCCTGAGCTATCCTGCCGATTGAGGGGCCGATAAAATGCCCGAGGACAGCAAAGTGTCAAACGCCTTTTCAAGAGTTTTTCCCTACCGTGGCGTTCTTCCAACTCCCGAGGCTGATTTACCAGCCCAGGCTTGACTGTTTGCCTTTCTGAAATTCCGGGTGACAGGGGCGTTCCCTTGCCTGATGCTGGTGGGCGTCCGGATGGAACCACCGGCTGCACCTTTGGTTCATGCTTCGAATCTTCCTGAATGCCATCCGGATCCTCACGCTGCTGGCGTGTTTGGCTCTGGCACCTGTCGCCATTCTCATCAGCAACCGGGAGGAATCCTTCGCCCGCGACTGGATCGTCGTCGCCGCACCCATTTTGTCGGGAATCTTGCTTTTGGTTTGGTATTTCCTACTGGGTTGGGGGCCTTTTCAGACACGGCTGAAACAAAGCGCCAAGATCGCCGGCGGGTTGGCGCTTCTGCTGCTCGCTTTTGTGGGCCTGATGCGGCACGAAGGTTCCAAGGACGGTGGTTCCCTGCCGCGATTCGTTCCCCGGTGGACACCACACGCCGAAACCGTCACTCCCCCGGCCCCCATGGAGAGTGAAATTTCGGCGGGAGGGAAGGAACAGCCCTCAGCAGCCCCGCTTGGATCAGCGGATTCGGCCCAGTTTTTGGGGCCCCATAGGGATGGAGTTTGGAAGGATTCAGCGGTTTCTTTTGATTGGACGAATCACCCACCGCAGGAACTTTGGCGCATCCAAGTGGGGCTCGGGTGGTCGGGCTTCGCTGTCGCGGGGCCCAGAGCCCTGACCCAGGAGCAGCGCCAGGAGCGTGAACTGGTGACCTGCTATGATCTGGCCACTGGGCGCATGCTCTGGAGCCATGGGGACGATGCCCGGCTGCTCGCTTCACCGCCTGAAGGTGGAGGCGCCATGGGCGGCGACGGCCCCAGAGCCACCCCCACCGTGGTCGGGGATCGGGTCTACAGCTATGGAGCGACCGGCATCCTCAACTGTCTGGACCTGTCCACCGGGATGACCCTCTGGACAGTCCACGTGGTGCAGCCATCCCGGGTCCAGCGCTGGGGCATCAGTTGCTCTCCCCTGTATTTGGCGCAGGAGCGGCTCATCGTGGTCAACGCTGCCGAAAACTCTGCGCCGACTCTGGTCGCTTATCATGCGGAAGATGGTTCACCGGTTTGGACCTATGAGGGCACGGGGGCCAGCTACAGCAGCCCCCGGCTTCTCGAAATCAATGGGATGAAGCAGATCGTGAGTGTCAACGGATCGAACGTCACTGGTCAAGATCCCGCGACAGGCCGGGAACTCTGGCGCTTCGACTGGCCCGGCATTTATCCCAAAGTGGCCCAGCCGATCGCCGTAGGCTCCGACCGGCTGCTCGTCACCGCCAGTTACGGTGCCGGCAGCCATTTGCTGCAAATCACCAAGGCAGCCGATGGCACCAGCTCCGCGACTTCGCTCTGGAAAACAACACGGCTCAAAACGAAGTTCAGCTCCCCTGCCGTCTTGGGGGAGCATGCTTTCGGCATCGATGAAGGCACTCTCACCTGCGTGAACCTAAAGGACGGGAGCCGGGTCTGGAAGGCCGGCAAATTCGGCTTCGGCCAGCATCTGCTGGTAAGAGATCAACTTCTCATCCAAGCTGAGGACGGTCGCGTCGTCACCGTGCCCGCGTCCCCCAACCCGCCATCCGAGAATCCTCCGACCATTCCAGCGCTGTCCAGCATGACGTGGAATCCCCCGACCCTTGCAGGACTCTACCTTCTGGTCCGCAATGACCGTGAAGCGGTATGCTACCGTCTCGGCACCAGCAATTGAATCCCCCCCCTTTTAAAATGCAGCGCCGCCATTTCCTCTCCTCGACCGCCGCCATCCTCGGCGGGTCCTTGGTTCCCCCGGCATTGGCCGCCGCGCCCAAAAAACTCCGGGTCGCCGTAGTGGGTCACACCGGACGCGGCGACTATGGCCATGGGATTGACACCATGTGGCTGGGTCTTCCTGAAACAGAACTGGTTGGAGTAGCCGACGCCGATGGGAAAGGGCTGGCCGCAGCCCTGAAAAAACTGCATCTCACCCAGGGCTTTTCCAATTATGTGGAAATGCTCGCCGACCTTCGGCCTGACATCCTGGCCATCGGCCCGCGCCGCCTTGATGAACATCGTGACATGGCTCTCGCCGCCGCCGGGGCCGGAGTCCGCGGCATTTATATGGAGAAACCCTTCTGCCGCACCCCGGGGGAAGCCGATGAGATCGTCGCCGCCTCACAGGCAAAAAACATCAAACTGGCTGTAGCTCACCGCAATCGCTACCATGCCGTGCTGCCCACGGTGGCGGGCCTGATGCAGGACGGCACCCTCGGGCGCGTTCTCGAATTCCGCACCAGGGGCAAGGAGGATCAACGCGGCGGCTCTCTCGACCTCTGGGTGCTCGGCTGCCATCTGTTCAATCTCGTGACGACTCTCGGCGGCCCGCCCGTCGCTTGCTCGGCGACCGTGCTGCAGGAGGGACATCCCGTCACCCGGGCCGACATCAAGGAAGGCGACGAAGGCACCGGACCGCTCGCGGGGAATCAGGTCCACGCCCGATTTGAGCTTGCTTCCGGGATTCCCGCCTTCTTCGACTCGGTGCAAGATGCGGGAACCAAAGAAGCCGGCTTTGGGGTGCAGATCATCGGGACCCAAGGTGTGATCGATCTCCGGATCGACCGTCACCCCCTCGCCTTCCTGCGCGCCGGCAGTCCCTTTGATCCGCGGCAAACCTCCCAGCCCTGGGTTCCGATCAGCACCGCTGGTGTGGGCCAGCCGGAACCGCTCACCACCCTTGGTGAGGAAGTGTCGAAACATTACTCTGGAGGACGGGATCTTGTCGCGGCGATCCGGGAGGACCGCCCGCCGCTTTGCAGTGCGGAGGACGCGCGTCTCACAGTGGAGATGATTTGTGCCGTTTTTGAAAGTCACCGCCAGAACGGCTCCCGGATTGCCTGGCCTCTGCAGGAACGAGGCAATCCGCTGACGAAGCTGTGACGATCAGCGCCGTCGCCCCCGGCCCGTGCCCCATTCGGAGGCCGCCCGCAGGGCCACTTCCATCCGCTGACCGCAGCCTTCCCCTCCGGCGGCACGGTCCAGTGTTTCGAGACGCTGGATGAGATCCCGCACGGCGGCGCGGTCTCTCGGGCCGCCGGCGGCTTTGCAGAAATGGGTGCGACAGGCGAATGGACGGGAGGTATAAACCAGGCAGCGTCCGCTCGTCGGATCGAGCATCGGACAGGCTCCGTCCTCCGGCAGGCGGAGTTCCCTCCGACCTGTGCCGCGCCAGGCTTTCCATGCCAACAGGGCCTCCGGCAGCGTCACGTAAGGAGTCTCCCCGGTCAGACGGAACCGGCAGCAGTCTGAACGCCCCACACAGGAACGTTCCGCCGGTCGTTGTTCCAATTCGGCATAAACGGCCCGCACCGCAGCCAGATCGGGTTCCAGAGTGACGCGCGGTTTCTTCATGGCTCAGGTGCCCGGCAATCGCCCGACGTCAGACACCATCCCGTGATTTCATGCCCTGTCCACTCTGTTTGAGCCAATCCGCCGTATCTGTCCCGGGATGCCCCGTCACCCTGTCGTCCAGAACCGCTCAGACTTCCGGGCGACTCCCGGACGCTTCGACTTTCCCCAACTCCCAAACTACCCAGGCACAGGCGATCAGGCAGAGATCCTTGCCGATGCCTCCATGCATGTCGCCAATGCTGGCAGGATGGTTGCCGACCACCAGCACAATGAGGACACCCATCGCCAGCGTGGCCGTGAGGACCGCAAGACGCTCCATCCACCCCACGCAAAGAATCACTCCCGCGACGATCATGGCAAGACCCAGTCCTTGGAGAAAGCGTTCCGGATCCGGCCAAAAAAGACCGGAACGCTCCACGGTCTCTGTCTGCATGGCTGTCGGCCAGAGGATCTTGGGAATGAGCCCCTCCCAGATCCAGACCAGACCGAGCGACCATCGGCAGACAATCTTGAGGCGGCGGAGCAAAACCACGTGTCCGTTGTGTTTCATGATACCCATGGTGTCAGTGAAGGTGGATTCAGAGGTGCCGGAACGCCGCCACCAGATAAGTAGCAGCACAGCCTCCATAAGCCAGGGTGAGGATGAGATGCACGACAATGCGGCCGGGAAGACCACGCCAGTGCGACCAACTGTAGTAAGTCCACTGCATCACCCAGCGGATCAGCCAGAACCCTCCAATCCCCGCGGCCAGCCATCCGGCAAGCGAGGCCTCCCCGGCATCATGGGGGCCGGCCATGAGCCCGGCGAAGCGCCAGGTCAGGGTCGCAAAGATGACCAGCGTGATCGTGACGAACCATTTGTGAACATGGAAGACCTCGCGGAGGAGCAGTGGAAGGCGCTCCAAATCCGGACCCCATCGCAGGATTCCGGGAATGGCAAGGTTGAGCAGTGAAATCAGGGCCTGCCCCACGGCAGCGGCTTGAAGGAGATGAGTGAGAAGTTCGGTGTTCATGGTTTTTTCGATGGTGGTGGTGAAGGCCTAGTGGAGTCAAAAAAAGGGGGGATCAGCACGGACGACGCCAGCGGTCACAGAGATCCCGGGCCGCGGCAGGCCATTCCGGAAAAAGAAACGTGAACCCCGACTGCAGCAACCGGGCAGGCACCACCCGGCGGCTTTTGAGGATCAACTCCGTCTCGGTCCGCAGGAAAAACGCTCCCACTTCAAGCATCCCTGCGGTGGCAGGAAGACCCACGCGCCTGCCCCAGGCTGCCCGCAAGGCCCGCATGAACTCGGCATTGGGCAACGGCTCGGGTGCGGCGAGGTTAACCGGTCCTTCCATGGCCGGATGACTGATGATCCAGTGAACGGCCCTCATGAAATCCTGGTCATGAATCCAGGATACATACTGCCGTCCGGTGCCCGCCCGCCCCCCGAGACCACGCCTCACGAGTCCCAGCAGGACATCGAAGACGCCGCCCCGGTCGGGACTCATCGTCATCGCTGAACGGAGAATGACTTTCCGCGTTCCCGGTGTCGGGGCATTGACCAAGGCCGCCTCCCAGCGGAGGGCAACTTCCGTGCTGAATCCCCAACGTCCCTCTCCGGGTCCATCGATCTGGCCTGTTTCCTCCTCGTTGTCGGCGTCCTCCCGCTCCCCGTAGATGGTCGCCGTACTGGCCTGCAACCAAACCGCCGGGGGCTTCCCAGCGGCAGAGATGGCCTCGCCCACTGCGTGGGTGGATGCAATCCGAGAGTGCAAAATCTCCTCGCGGTTCCGCTCGTGGTAACGGCAGTTCACACTGCGCCCGGCAAGGTTGATGACCACGTCCGCGCCATCGACCACCTGCCACCACGCACCCGCCGACTCCCCATTCCACGCCAAGGTGCGCCAGGGCGCGGGGCCGGGGCGCCGACTGAGAACGGTGACGTCATGACCGCGCGCGTGAAAGTCACGCGCCAGCAGCGTGCCGACCTGACCTGAGCCTCCTGGAAGAACGATTTTCATAAAGAATTCAGAGCGTGCTGGTTCAATGGGTTTGATTCCCCAAAGCCGCCCAACCATAGACGGCAGAGAGAAGGACAAAGACGAGGGTCAAAGCGTGGTAGCCCCACCGATAGATCCAATGAGTGAGGTAGGGCCGGGCATCGAAAACGAAGATCTGCACCAGGAAGCGCAACCCCCAGAAGGCAGCCACAAAACCGCAGATGGCTCGGGCCAAAGGACTCCCCGCCGCCAGTTCCGGGGCCTTCCAGACAGTGATTCCGATGAAGGCGAGAATGCACAGCACGATGAAGGCCCCGTAAACCCAGAACATTTGTCGGAGCAACGGTGGAAGCGGGGCGAGGGATGCCCTCCAAGCCAAAGCCCGCGGAGCCAGAGCACTGGCGATGAGAATGCCGCCCTGCAGCAGGGCGCAACCTTGGAGGCAGAGCGTGAGGTCGATTTTCATGAGCTGGGGATCCTGTCTAGTGTGCATGTCCATGCCCGGGGCTGGCCTACCAACTCCCCCACCACCGTACCGCCGGAGCCAGGCAACGCTCCAGAAAGGGGCCGTGAAAGAGGAGCGGAAGTGGCAGAATGACGAAAGCCACCGTCAGAAGACGCGCCGAAAAGCCCGTCCAACGGATCCGCCGTTGCCACAACGCACCGATGCCCTGGATCAGAAAATAGCCTGTCGGCAGCCCCCAACCGGCTCCCGCCGGGAGACTGATAACCCATTCGTGGGCCAGCCCCGAGAGCAGGAAAGCTGCGAGCAGTCCCGTTTCCGCTCCCCAGCGACGGGTCACAGGCCGGAAAAAGGCGGTGCGGGCGACGTCGCTGAAGGCCAGATTCCAGCGCCGTCCCCAAAATTCATCCAGCGACCGGGCGGCCCAGGGATCCTGCATGATCCGGGTCACCGGGATGCCTCCCCGATGCCAGGCCCAGGCCAGCAGATCAAAGCTGCCGAAATGGAGCACCAACAGAAGTGCCGCCAGGCCACAAGCGCCCAGCCAAACCGGATCCACCGTCAATCGAGGGAGGACCCGGAGGAGCGCCAGCGCCAGAACGATTCGGAGGAGGCTGATCCACGGGAAACCTTCACGCAGGGGTTCCCGTGGCACTCCAGGACCAAAGGCACCTGCGTCCATCCCCGGCCAAGCCAATCCAAAGGCCCAGAGTCGCCATCCCCGGGGACGGCCTGTGGCAGGCAGGGCACCCAAGGCCAGACCTTTGAAGGCCAGAAACAGCCCCACCGCCAACGTCCACAGAGCCAGCCACGGAGCCTGCCCACGACTCAGCAAAAAGCCCAGTCCCACCGCCCCGACTGCCAGAAAGGTCCAGGCAAGGCGGCCCCGGTCCCGCGGCGGCCGGAGGGCACAAGCCCCCGCCAGGCAATGCCGACGGGCGGCGACCATGCCGTAAATCTGGGTGAGGAGCCCATGAATGCCGGGCAAAGTCCCCAGCCAGGCGGCGGGCCGGGCCCACCCATAGGCCCGGAGACAGTGCAGCAGGGCATCCACCCCACGCCATTCGACCCCATCCGCCGTGCGCAGGAGCATCGCGGCCTCGGCCGCTCCGTCCTCGAATGGCGCGATGACAAATCCCCGAGGCTCCAACCAGGGCCGCAAGCGGTCCATCGAACCGGTGCAGAAACGGCATGTCGCATCGTAGTAAACGGTGCCCTGGAAAGAAGTTTTCATTTTCTTATTTTCTGTTATTTCTGTCAGTTGAGAAATTTTGAGGCAAAAAAAGGGAGGATTTCTCACCCCTTCAAACCGAGCAACCGGAACAGTTTATCCCCCATGCGGAAAAGACGGACGGCGGTGGGAGTCTCGAGGCGGTTCACTTTCTCGTAAAAATCCGCGCCCAACTCGAAAAATGCCTGCAATTGTTCCAGGCGTTGCCTCGTGTGGACAGCCGCCAATCCCGTTTCCCGGGCCGACTCCTCCACACATTCCCGGAGCATCGCGATGGTCGGATCGATCTCCCGGCGCTTCCGTTCCGTGATGATGACCCGGAACATTTCGAAAACATCTTTCATGGATTCGAAATGATCGCGACGGTCCTCAGGGAGATGGGTCACCTTCACAATGCCCCAGTTCTGCAGTTCCTTGAGACTGTTGCTGACATTGGATCTCGCCACGCCGAGTGTCCCGCAGATCTCCTCGGCATGGAGGGGGCGCTCCGAAATGAAAAGCAGGGCGTGAATCTGCGCCACCGTGCGGTTGATCCCCCACTTGGTGCCCATTTCGCCCCAATGGAGGATGAATTTTTGTGTTGCCGGAGTGAGATCCTTCATTTCTCTCGTTTCTGTTTTTACAGAAATCCAGAAAACGGAATTCGCAAGAAGTTTTTTTCCAAGTCGCGGTCGAAGGCTTCCGGACCGGGCAGAAACCGCCCCCATTGTCAGCGAACTTTGAGTCCCTGCACTTTGTCCGAGGTAGGCAGATAGCGGTAATACACCTCCAGCATCAAGGTCGCCCAGCAGGAATTGATGAGTTGCCCGTCGACGTAATCGTGCAGCTTGGTGTTGGCCGGTGTCCAGGAACCGTCGGCATTTTGCGCATCGAGGATCTTCTTCTGGAACTTGCCATTGAAGGTTTCCCAGGTCTTGCCACCCTCCATGAAGTAGGCCTGCATGTTGTAATACGGCGCGTAGAGATTGGCACTCATGGCGGGACTGGGGAAAGTCTTGTCAAGGTAGGCAAGCCCTTTCCTGACATGTTCGGAATCCCCTTCGTTCCAAATCTGCAGGGCCAGCACCGCGGCACCGGTCAGGGAAGGCTTGCCGTCCGGCTCGGTCAGGACGTATTTGAATCCCCCGTTGGGACCCTGGGCCTCCTTGACGCATTTGATGGCTTTGTCCAAGGCCTTGTCGACCCCGCTGAATTTCTTGCCGGTGTTGTGGGCGGCCTTGAGCGCCTGAATCTGCCAACCCCCAACGGAGAGATCACTTCTCGCGCTCGAGGCCCGGTAAGCATAGTCCCAGCCTCCCGCCTTGTTCTGACCGTCGACGATGATTTTCACCGCTTCGCGCAGGGTGGAATCCAACCTTGGAATTTCGCGACCACTCTCTTTGGTCATCGTAAAAAGCTCGGAAAGGGCATAGGTCGCGATCGCATGTTCATAGACGCCGTGAGCGGCGGTTTTGGGTCCGGCCATCATGTCCTTGTTTTTCTTGGCTCCGGCCATGAGATAAAGCGTTCCATTGACCACGGCGTCGCCATATTTGGCAGACTCGGGAGTTTCGCAGTGCCCAAGGAATGCCAGCAACGCCAGCCCAGTGCAGGCAAAGGGCGCATCCACGCCCCAGGAGCCGTCCGAGTTCTGCTTGGAACCCAGAAAGTCGAGAGCCTTTTTGACCGCGCCTTCCGCACGCTCGTCTCCCCCGCTTTCACGCAGGCGCTTGAGGCGCTGGGAAGCACTGCAGCGCGAACGCATCTGGGCCGGGATGGCGCCCATGTTGGACACATCCCCGAAACCGCTCATCGACATGCCGAAGTCCCCGGCATCACCGGTCGCGCCGATCATCGCGAAATTGTTGTTCGGGTCGACAATCTGGGGAACCGCAGTCGGGGAAAAGGCCTCGACCGAAACTACCGGAGTGGCCTGCGACATGGTCGCGGAAGTCTTGCGGGACACCTTGTTGAGCTGGACATTCTCCACCGTGGAAGCCTCCTCGCCCGCCACCGAACTGACCGACAACTGGGGTGGCGCGGAAACCGGAACCGTCAGGGCCACCAGACCCAGAATGAAAAAAATCGCCGCATGCACCGCGATGGCGGCGGTCAGGGCACCGACCTTTTCTCTGGCATCGCTTTTCTTTTCGGCGGCGTGCACCGCCTCCCCCTCCCCGACAATGAGCATGCGCTCGTGATGCTCTCCGCCTCCTCCCAACGCAACCACCATCCCGGGGTCCAGCTCGTCCAGCGACTCTGCGGCGGGAGCGCCCGCAAGCTCTTCTTCAGCATTGATGCCAGGATCGAGGGAAGCCGCCATCCCAATGTGATTCCGGGCAGCCGCGACCCGTCCCTGTCCCAGGCAGATGCGCCCCAGCAAGAGATGGGCGTGGGCATTCTGCGGTTGGGTCCGGAGAAAATCTTCCAACACCCCGATGGCCGCCCCAACCCCTCTCCCGGTGCGGGAGAGCACGCGCGCGGTGAACAGGAGATTTTCTTCGTCTCCGGGGATCAGCGGGGCTTCCAAAAGTGCCTGGCTGGCTTCTTCCAAACGATGCTGGGTGACCAAACGCTCGACCAGCGATCTCCGGGTGGTCCAGTTGTCAGGGGCAGCCGCCAAGGCCTTTTCCAGGAGAGTGAGATCGTCGGACATGGTCTGAAGTGGGTGGTGTTGACGCCGATTATTTCAACACACCGAGAACCAGGAATCAATGGTTTCCTGTCACTTTCAGGCTAAGTCCACCCTGACGCTGCCATTGCGGGCGCTTTCATAAATGGCACAGATCAAGGCCACGGCACGACGCGCTTCCTCACCGGACACTGAGGGCGCGCGTCCGGCCTCGATGGCGCGGACCACGTCCTCGAAGTTCCGCAGGTGGCCGGTGAAGTTGATCGCTGAGGGATCATTCGCCCCCAACCCGCGGGCAGCCCCCTGCATCAGCGTGGCGCGGACTTCCTCATCCTCCGGTTGGGGCTCAGAGAAATCCCAGACCCGGAAAGCCTCGTCGGCGAGAAAGACGGAGCCCCGGTCACCGCAGAGGTGAACCTCCGCGGGGTGTCCGGTACTCGACCAGCAGGCGGTTGATCCTTGGATGACTCCGCGCGCGCCGCTGGCAAATTCCAGAATGGCCACCGCGGTGTCTTCGACTTCGATGTTGTTGTGGGCAAGGCAGGCCGTGCTCGCGCAAACGCTGGTGACGGGGCCTCCCAGATACAACAGTTGGTCGATCAAATGGATGGATTGGTTCATCAGCGCGCCCCCGCCGTCCAGCGCCCAGGTGCCCCGCCAGGCCCCGGAATCGTAGTATTCCTGTGTCCGGAACCATTTCACATAAGCATCACAGAGGCTGAGACGACCGAAGCGTCCCTGGTCGACAGCTTTCTTCATGGCGGCGACCGCCGGATGAAACCGACGGTTGAAGATCCCCGAAAGCGTCACGCCGGCCTTGCGACAGGCGTCGATCATCTGGTCGATCCGCTCCGGAGTGACCTCGATCGGTTTCTCGACAATGATGTGTTTGCCGGCGGCGGCAGCGGCGAGAGCCGGTTCGAGATGGGCTCCGCTCGGAGTGGCGATGGTCACGATTTCAAGCTTGGGATCAGCGAGGAAGGCGTCCAAATCCGTGTACGCACGGCATCCGAATTCCGCGGCGATCGGTTCAGCGGCATCGGCACGCCGGGCGTAGACCGAGACCAACTCGCTTCCCGTCATGGCCTGGATGGCCCGGGCGTGGAATTTGGCGATCATGCCGGCTCCAATAATTCCGAATTTCATAGGTCTGGATCTGAGGAAAGGTTGGTTGAGGGCTGGGAACGGAAAAGGGCAGTGTAAGGGAAAATCCGGGTTCGGAAATCCAAAATGTTCCGCGCAGGAGCGACATTTTCACTCTCACCCATCGCGCAACTGAACTGGAGCCTGGGATCCTGACTCCGCGTCCCCTCAGGCGGAACGCTTCGCACATCAAGGCAGGGAAGCGCGCCGCGCGAGATCACCGGTGATCGCGAAATGTCTGACTTCGATGGTGCCGCGCCAGGCCCGCAGATCAATCTTTCCGACCGGCAGCGTGTGGCTGCCGAGATCGACCGCAGGGCGCCCATTGATGGAGGCGGACAATTTCCCATCCCAACGCTTCAGGGCAACTTCCGTCCAAGCTCCGACATCCTCTCCCGTCAATACCTGACTTCGCATGTCACCGTGGAAGGAGATTGCCGCGACGGTACCGGAATGCGAGACATCACAGGTCACTTCGCTGAGGGAAAGACGGCATTGGGCGCCCTCCTCCAAGCGAAGTCTGACACTGATCACAAAATTGGCGCCATCGACCGGCAGAACGTTGGTAGAAATCGTGCCACTTTCGGTGGTCGCAACCGCCACCCTTTTTTCACGGTCCAGCCGCCAATGGGCAGCCTTTGCCGAATCGGAAATGGCGCTCCCCTGACAGATCTGCGGAGCCGTGATCCAGTTGCCGACCGAGTCCCCGATTACCGGAGTGACGATCAAAGCGACGAGGCCAAGCACGGTGGTAGTTTTGAGGGCAAACGATGTCATGGCGGTCAGAAGTTGCATTCACATACCCAAGGAACCGGTTCTTTGGCAGCGTAAAAGCTTTGATCGTCACTCACAAGCAAAAAGTCATCCCTATATCTGATTATCAACGAACAGCACCTACCCCAGGGAAAGGCCTGAAGGAGTGGCAGCGGACAAAGCGATCGCCCTCGCCGGAGTCGCAACCGTCCCCGGATGCTCTCTCCCGGCCAGACAGTTTCAGCCAGCGGGGCCGAAAGTTGACAACAATGACGCGATCGGGGCATTGCAACCGGTTCACCGATCCTCTATGACAGAGACAGACCATGAAATATTCCGGATTGATCCTCCCCGCCTTGGCCGTTTTCCTCGCCAGCCCTCAACTGAAAGCCGCTGAGGCCTTTGAGATCGGCACCAGCAATGTCGTCGAACTGCCCGCCGGCCGGGAGGTCGATGGAGTCATCGGAGACTTCCTGCTGCGCAATGACAAAGTTGTCGCCGTAATCTCAGGGGATCTCCCCCTGCGCCGTGCCAACATGAGCACGTTTTACGGACCTGACGGAATCACGCCAGGCTGCCTCTACGATCTCTCCGAGCGGGGCAAATCCAACGACCAACTCACCGCCTTCTGTCCGCTCCTGCAACGCGGACCGATCAACCACATCCGCATCGTGAAGGACGGCTCCGGGCCCGATGGAGAGGTCCTCGTCGAAGTCTTCACCTCCGCCGCCAAATCCGGCGGCGTCGCGACCCGTCATGATTACATCCTTCACGACGGATGGCAGGGGCTGCTCATCGTTTCGACGGTAAAAAACAACAGTCCTGCGGAAGCCAAGGTGAAGCTTTCTGACACGTGGACGCAGATGAAGTCCAAGGGCAGCTCGAGCGGTGTCGACTGGGCCGATGCCTTGGATCCGGCTGACAAATGCGGCTACGCCAGGGGATGGGTGGCGGAAAATGGGGCGCAGCTCCCCCCGGCACCTGAAACAACCCTTGCCCCGGGAGAGGAAATCAAAGTCGCTCGCTTCGTCGCGGTGGCTGACTCGCCCGCTGCCGCCGTGGGACAGGTGCTCACCCGGACAGGGGAAACGGGCACGCTCCGGGTGCAGATCAAGGGCCCCGACAACCAGCCCGTGCCGATTGCCCGGGCGGTGATTGCCTATGGCCCGCGAGGAGGGCAGACCGCTCCGGCTTATACCGATGAGCAAGGGTTCTGCAACGTCCTGCTGCCCCCGGGAAAGTACGATTTCGACGCGCTCGACACTGGACGGACCATGGTTCGCCAGTCGACCGTAATCAAAGCTGGAGCAGTCACACCAGTCGAAGTAACGCTCGATGCCCCCACCGTGGTGGCCTTCGAGGTCCGCGATGGGGAAGGCGCCGGAATTCCCTGCAAAGTCCAGTTCAATGCGGAAGGCGACACCGCCAAACCCGACCTCGGGCCGGTCGACCGCGCGCATGGCAGCAGCGACCAGTATTTCTCGGAAAAGGGCGACTTCACGGTGCCGGTTCCTCCGGGCACCTACCGCATCGTCATCACCCGGGGTCCGGAGTTCGGACATCACGAGGAAACAGTCACTTTGGCTCCGGGACAGAACCATAAAATCACCACCGTGCTGCGACGCCAGGTATCCACCCCGGGTTGGATCGCCACCGATTACCACAACCACAGCACCCAGAGCGGGGACAACACCTGCGGCACTGATGACCGCCTCATCAATCTGGCGGCGGAAGGCCTCGAATTCGCCCCGACGACAGAGCACAATCGCCTCTACGACTGGCGTCCCCACATTGAACGGCTCGGACTTTCTCCCTATCTCAACACCGTGGCCGGAATGGAATTGACCGGAGCAGGAGCACATTTCAACAGCTTCCCGTTCCAGCCTGAGCTCCGCCGTCAGGACAATGGAGCTCCCGTTTGGCAAAAAGATCCCCGCCTCAATGCCATCGTCCTCCGTGATTTCCAGGGCGCCGAGACGACCCGGTGGATCCAGGTGAACCATCCCGACATGGTGGAAAACTTCATCGACCGGGACAAGGATGGCCGCCCCGATGGCGGTTACAAGGCCTTCGGACAGCTCATCGATGGCTTGGAAACCCAGAACTACCGCAACTCGGACATCCTCGCCACCGCACCCTACCGGCTCACCCCCGGCAAAGGCGGGCTCGGCCATGTCGTCCAGATCGTGCCGGAATTCATCTGGCTGCAACTCCTGAACCGAGGCCTCGCTCCCCGGGCCGTGGCGGTAACGGACTCCCACCAGGTCTATGGCAATGGAGTGGGCAGCTGGCGCACCTATGTCAAAAGCAGCACGGATGATCCTGCCAAGACCGACTGGACAGAGCTGAGCGCCCATTCCAAGGGCGGCCACATGGTGCTCTCCTCAGGCCCCTACCTCGAAGTCAGCACGGACTCGGGTGCCATCGCGGGAGATTTGGAGCGGGCCAACGGCAGTGTCGCTCTGAAGGTGCGGGTGCAGTGCGCCGACTGGCTCGACATTGACCGCGTGCAGGTGCTGGTCAACGGTCGCCAAGCGCCGGAATACAATTACACCCGGGAGAACAACCCGGAAAAATTCCAGAACGGGGTGGTCAAGTTCGACCAAACCCTGACCATCAAGCTCAGCGAGGATGCGAATCTCATCGTGGTGGCGACCGGAGAAAAGAGCACCCTCGCCAAAGGCTTCGGCACCAGCACCCAGGCCACCATCCATCCCACAGCCTACAACAACCCCATTTTCATCGACGTGGACGGGAGCGGTTTCCAACCGAACGGTGACACTCTGGGCTACGATCTTCCGGTCGGAGGGCTGACTGTGGACGAAGTGCGCGCGGCCCTCCGCCAGCCGGAGAATCCATGATCATCCTGTCGGCCTGATGGATCCAGATACCATGCCCGGGCTAGGCCCCCTGCGATTCCGCTATCGTCTCGTCTTGGGATTCTTCATCCTCGCGCTGGTGGTCAGCGGACTCACCGCCTTCCCGTTGCTCGCCGAGCTGCGCCTGCTGGCGAGCTGGGTTCCCCCCGATGCACCTTTGGGGCCGTGGATCCACCGGGTGCACCTTGGATTGGAGATTACCTATGCCGCGTATCCGTGGCTGGCCTATGGGACCGATTGGCTGGCCTTCGCCCATCTGGTGCTGGCCGTATTTTTTATCGGCCCCTACCGGAATCCGGTGCAAAACCGTTGGGTCATTCAGGCGGGTCTCATTGCCTGCGGGCTGATCCTGCCTCTGGCGTTCTTGGCCGGCGGATTCCGGGGCATTCCCTGGGGTTGGCGGATGATTGACGCCTCCTTTGGAGTCGGCGGAGCCATTCCCCTGCTCTATTGCCTGCGCCTCATTTCGGACATGGAAAAGGCCGCCCGAGGACACCGGAATGAGCAGCCAGAGACGATCCGCTGAAGATCACTTTTTCTCCGGTGGAACTGTAACTTCCACCGTGATCGGCAGGGAGTAGGTGGCAAACTGCATGGTCTGTTCCTTGGCTTTGTCTGCGGCGACCTGGGCCGCCTTGTCAGCGGCGGTTTTCAGAGCCGCCACTTTGGCAACCTTTGCATCCGAGTCGGCCACGGCTTTGGTCGCGGCATCCAAAGCAGCTTTGGTGGATGCGACACTCTCCGCCAGCCTGGTCCGGGCGGCATCATCCGCTGCTCCCGCAGCGCGCTGGGCGGCCTCATCGGATGCTTTTTTCGCTGCGGCCAGAGAGTCTTTGATCCGCTTGTTCTCGTTGGCGATGGTGGTGACCAGGGCTTCCACGCGTTTCGCTTCGGCAGCGGCCGACTCCTCTGCTGCCGGATTCCGGCGTTATTTGGCGTTGCCCACCCCCTTCAGGACAAACTGGTAACGACCCGGAGCGATTTTGCAATTCCCCGAGGGCTTGTAATCGATGACGAGTTTTCCTTCAGTCTGACCTTCCGCGATCGAAATGGAAGGAGCCCCGCGCAGCATCCCGGGGAACCCATGCACTTCCACCTGGAGACTGCCCTGCCGACGTCCGGTGTCGATGACTTTGACAGGAATTTCGAGAGACTGGTTCATTTCCACCGTCCAGACCTTGTCCTCTGTCGGGGCGACGGTCGCGGGCTCGGCCTCCGAAGCAGCCTCGAGAACGGAAAGGACGATCTCCTCATCCACCCGTGACCGGACCTGAGCTTGGTTGGCAAACACCCGCTTTCCCCAAATCAGGGCTCCATTGCGGGCTTCCCGGCGAACCTCCTTGCCGTCAATCATGGCTACCCCTTCGATCTTCACCTTTCCCTGCCAGGACTTGGCGGTCGGCGATGACTGCACGGTCACAAATCCTTGGTCGGTCGCGCCACTGAGCACCAGAGGCCGGGAGGTGACGCCTTCTGGCAGTCCGCTCACGGTCACAGTGATGTCGCCTTGGTGAGCGTCGTGCCGCAAGGCGATGATCCGGTAAACAAGGGAACCCCCGGGACGAAGAACCGGCGACGCGGGATAGGCATCGTTGTTGATGGTCTTGGTTCTCTCGGTGCTGGAAAGGAGTTGGAAATCGGGCCGGGGCTGGCGGATCGCAAGCCGGTAGAGATGCGCCGGACTGCCTCCCGCGCTCTGGTTGATGAGAGTGACCCGGTATTCACCATCCTGGTCAGCGGTAAAACTGACGATACAGTCGAGAGTGTCGGCATTCAGATCATCCAAAGCATCAGGAGAATAAAACGTCGGCGGATCGTCATTCTCAAGAACTTTGGTGTAAAGCTCTCCTCCCATGGGATTGGGCGTGATTTTCTCCAGCACGACCAATGGGTCAGCGGCAGAGCCGAGCCGGTCGGAGATGGCTTCGATCCACCAAGTCTGACCTTTCTGCGCTTTGAACCGAAAGGCATCAGCGTCCCCGGGACGGTCGAAACGCCCGGCCACCTCACAGGGCACGCTCACGGTTTGCAGTTCCGATTTGGGATCCTCCTCCACCACAGGAGCGGTGGCGAAGCCGATGGAAACTGCGTCAGAATTTCCCAACCGGTGCTCGAAAACGGGAAGCATGCTTTGACGCGGTTTCCAAAGCCTGATGCCCTCCGGAACCGAAGGTTCTCCCGGCACCGGCAACTCTGCGGCCACGGTTTCGAGAGGTTTGCCTTCCAATTCCAAGCCGTCACCGAGGCTGCCTCCGGGAAGATTCCTCCCAAAAAAAGTGAACCGGGATTTTTGCCCGGGCAGTCCTGCCGGAGGGAAGACAAAATCGACCAAAGCGGTCCGGGTGACCTGAAGCCGGTAGAAATACTCCGCTCCTCCCCGGTAGAGACTGTCGGAGATGGCGAGAAAATAGTCACCATCGGCGGGAACGGTGAAATCCACCAAGGGATCGCTGCCGTAATGGTGCCGCGACCCCTCCAACTCGCGGCCGGAAGCATCGGAGAGGGCGAGCATGCAATCGGCCTTGGAGTCGAGCCTCTCAGCAAGCACATGGATGAGAAGACGCTCTCCTTTCCGTCCTGGAAAACGGTACCAGTCGATTCCGCGGTTGTCCAAAGTTCCTGAGACGCCCGCTTCGACGGTGATGGGCAGGGCCGCATCACGGGTGGCATGGGCACCCTCCTCACGCAACTCGACCGCGTCCTTGGAGAGGACCAGGAAGGGCCGCGCCGTGGAAAGTCCAAAAAAACCGAGCGTCCGGACTTCATACAGACCCGGCTTGGCATCAATAGGCACCGTCACCTTGAACCGGTCGGGGACGATCCGCGGAGCGGGATAAAGATCTTCGGGAGGCAGGGTGACCGGCTCCACCTTGATCCCGGGATCGGCGAATCGGAGCGTCCGTAGATCGTCGAGGTCTGTTCCGGAAACAGTGACTTCGACCGTTTCGCCGGCCTTGGCGCTGGAGGGGGAGATCACCAGCAGGTCGGGGTTGGGCATGAAGGCGTGCGCCGCCGCCACCGTCCCCAGAACACAGAGACCGACCAGAAATAAAACCCTTCTGCCGCAAAAACCCATCCGCGTCAATGATTGAAGAGAAACTCTTTCGAATTCATCACCACCCAGAGGATGTCCTCCCAGGCTTCCTGTTCCGCCTTGGCCGGAGACAGCTTCGCGGGATCCACCGCGGAGAGTTCGCGCTTCCGCTTCAGGTGGGCCAAGGCGACAGCAGATTCCTCATCGGCGGGTTTCCGGCAGAGAGCGGTGAGGTAGACTTCCTGGAGCCGGTCCACATCGGGACGCTCCTTTTCTTTGGCCAGCAAGGAGGCGCGACCGGCGGAAAGCGCGAGCTTGGCTTGGATGAGGTCGGAATTGATGAGGTGCAGACTCTGACCGAGATTCGCGTCAGTGGTCCGCTCGCATTCACAGGCGGTGTCCATCTGGGGCCTACCGAACATCGTAAGAAATTCCGATTCATTGTTCGCTTCTTCATTCGGCAGAGCGACCGCACGGACGCCCATCGGTTGACGATTGAAGGAATTCTGCGCACCGGAGAGATCATTGGCCGCGTCCAGCATGACCTCAGCCGACATCCGGCGGGGATAAAACCGCGCGTAATTCTGCGTGTCGTCCGCATTCTGCCCGACCGGTTCGGCGCTCAGTTGGTAAGCTCTGCTGTTGGTGATGACACGGATCAGCGCCTTCATGTCGTAACCGCTCTGGACAAAATGGGCGGCCAACCGATCAAGCAGCTCCGGATGGGTCGGAGGATTGGTGGGCCGGATGTCATCCTCCGGCTCAACCAGCCCGCGTCCGAAAAAGTGCTTCCAG
>JADZAX010000639.1 GCA_020852405.1 Verrucomicrobiales bacterium | reverse complement strand
GCCCGGTTCACTGGACTTCACCCCGACCGGCTTCCTTGCCGGCAAGGTCAGCCATGTTGAGGCGACGGTGATTCTGCTCCTCTTCATCTTCGGTTTTGCGAAGTCCGGCTTGATGCCGTTCCATTCCTGGCTGCCCGGAGCCATGGTCGCCCCCACCCCGGTCTCGGCCCTGCTGCATGCGGTCGCGGTGGTGAAAGTAGGGGTCTTTTGTGCCATCCGCGTCGTGACCGGGGTCTTTGGCACGGAGTTCCTCAAAGCGGAGAACCTCGGCATCGTGGTCTCCTGGATCGCCGCCTTCACCGTGATCGTGAGCTCTCTAATCGCACTTTCACAGGACAACCTGAAGCGGCGGCTCGCCTTCTCCACCATCGGCCAGCTCGCTTACATCGTACTGGGCGTTTCGTTGCTTTCGCCCAATGCGGTCACCGGAGCCACGCTCCACATCGCGGCCCATGCCGTGGGCAAAATCACGCTGTTCTTCTGCGCCGGAGCCATTTTTGTGACCACAGGCAAAAAATACCTCAGCCAAATGGAAGGACTCGGTCGCCAAATGCCACTGACCTTTCTCGCCTTTTTGATCGGTTCTCTCAGCGTGGTGGGGTTTCCCCCCACCTTCGGATTCCTCAGCAAATTCTATCTTGTGACCGGAGCCTACCAGGCAGGGCAGCCAGCTCTGCTCACCGTGTATCTGGTGTCGACCTTCCTCAATGCCTCCTACCTGCTCCCGCCGGTCTACCGGGCCTTTTTTCCCCGAGAAAAACATACCCCCTTCACTTGGTCCGGGGTTTCGGAAGCCCCGCCCTTCTGCCTGCTCCCGCTTTGCCTGACCGCCGCCCTGACGATCGCTTTCTTCTTCTTTCCCGGTGTCCCTGAGAAACTCGCCACGCTGATCACCGTCATGCCCACGCCATGAAACCCGATCCTACCACTCCCTCGCCCGGCTGGTTCGACCGGCCCGGCACTCACAAAACCCTCTGGCGTTTTCTCTATCTCGCCTGCGGCATATCAGTGGTCGCGGAATGCTATGTCCACCGCGAGCAACACTTCAGCATCGACGGCTTTTTTGGCTTTTATGCCGTGCTCGGATTCATCGCCTGCGCCGTGAGCATCCTGGTCGCGAAAGTCCTGGGTTACATCCTGAAGAAACCGGAAAACTACTACGGTGATCTCCCCGAGGAGGAACCCGCCGATCTTGATCCCGCCCGCCATGACCGTGCCTGATCTCCCACCTTCCCTGCTGCTGAGCGCCGGGGCGTTCCTCGTGCCCCTCCTCCGGGGCACGGCGAGAAATGTCTACCTCGTGCTCCTTCCGTTGGCGGCGCTCGGCCTTGTCGCCCTGTTGCCGGAAACCACTCCAGGGGCAGGGTTTTCAGTGCAACTGTTGGGGGGCTTCGAGAAATTGCAAATGCTCCGGGTCGACAAACTGAGCCGGGCTTTCGGGATCATTTTCACCTTAAATGCCGCCGCCGCGTTCCTCTTTGCGTTCCATGTCAAAAAAGCCGCCCAGCACACCGCTGCGCTGGTTTACATCGGCTCCGCCCTGGGAGTAGTTTTCTCTGGAGACCTGATCACCTTCTACCTCTTCTGGGAAATGATGGCCATTGCTTCGGCCTTCATCATTCTTTCCCGGGACACCGAGCGGGCCCGGCGCTCCGCATTCCGGTATTTTCTCGTCCATGTCTTCGGGGGATTGCTCCTCCTCGCCGGGATCGCCATGACCATCACCCGGACCGGTTCGACGGCCTTTGCGGCCTATGACTGGCATTCCGCCGACGCCGGCACCTGGTTGATGCTGCTGGGCATTCTTGTCAATGCGGCCGCCCCGCCGGTATCCGCCTGGCTCTCCGACTCTTACCCCGAGGCTTCCGTCACCGGAGGGCTGATCCTCAGTGCCTACACCACCAAAACCTCCGTCTACGCCTTGTTGAGAGGGTTTGAGCACTGGGAACCCCTCATTTGGATCGGGTGCGCGATGACGATCTATGGCATCATTTTCGCCCTCTTGGAGAACGACATGCGCCGCATCCTCGCCTATTCGATCATCAACCAGGTCGGCTTCATGGTGTGTGCCGCGGGCATCGGGGGGGCGATGGCGGTCAATGTGTCAGTGGCCCAAGCGTTCGGTCACATCATCTACAAATCCCTGCTCTGGATGTCGGCGGGAGCCGTCCTCTACCGCACCGGACTCAGCAAATGCACCGACCTCGGTGGGCTCTACCGCACGATGCCCATGACCTTGATTTTGGGAACCATCGGCGCCATGGCCATCTCGGCGGTACCTTTGACGAGTGGCTTCACCAGCAAAACCATGATCGTCGCCGCAGCCGAACACCGGCATCTGCTCTGGCCCTGGCTGATCCTGGAAATTGCCAGCGCCGGGGTCTTCCTCCATGCGGGAATCAAATTTCCTTACTTCGTGTTTTTCGCCAAAGACAGCGGGCTCCGTCCTCCGGAGGCTCCGCGCACCATGCTCGCCGCCATGGGGGTTCTCGCCTTTCTGTGCATCTATCTGGGCATTCATCCGGAGCCGCTCTACCACCTGCTCCCCTACCCGGTGGAATACCAGGCCTACACCGCCGCCAAGCTGGTGACCCAGTCGCAACTGCTAATCTTTTCCGCTCTCGTCTTCTTCCTTTTCCTGAAACTGCTCAAGCGCACGCCCACCATCGTGCTCGACACGGATTGGTTTTACCGAAAAGGAGCGCCCCTGTTGACCCGGGCTCTCGATTCCACCCTGAACGGGATCAATCGACTCGCCTACCGAACTCTCGCCCAAGGGCTCACGTCGAAGCTCTCGGCCTTTTTCAGCGACGGACCGGCCCGATTGGTCGGCGCCCTGGCCACTCCGCTGCTCCTCCTCCGCGGGCTCCGGGGTGAAGCGCTCGAGGCCGGACGGGCCGACTTGCAACAGCGAAGCCGAAACAGCGCCTTTCCGATCGGATTTCTGGCCTGCATCGCCGTGCTCATGCTCGCGGCCTTGGTCCTCGTCTTCCATAAATAACCGCCCTCCCGCTTCCCTCCCGTTTCCCTCCCGCTTCCCTCCCGTTTCCCTCCCGTTTCCCTCCCGTTTCCCTCCCGTGTTCACCGGCATCATCGAAACCTGCGGCACTGTCCGCGAACTGACCTCTGTCGCCACAGGAGCGAAGCTCGTCGTCGAGGCTCCTTTCGCTGGCGCTCTGGAGATCGGGGAAAGCGTTGCCGTCAACGGGGTCTGCCTGACGGTGACGGAACGCGACGAAGCAACCATGAGTTTCGATCTCCTCGCGGAAACTCTCGCGGTCACGAATCTGGGGGATCTCACACCCGGTTCCCGCGTCAACCTGGAGCGCGCCCTCGCGGCCAATGCCCGGCTCAGTGGTCACTTCGTGCAAGGCCACATCGACACCACCGGCACTGTCCTCGCCTGGGATCCCGTCGGGCAGGATCACCGCCTTGAAATTTCGCTCCCCCCGCCCTTTGAACGGTATCTCATTCGCAAAGGATCCATCTGCATCGACGGCATCAGTCTCACCGTGGCCAATCTCGGCGTCGGCAGCTTCACAGTTTGGATCATTCCCCACACGGCATCCGTGACCAATCTGGGGACCGGACAGGCCGGCCGGCGGGTGAATCTGGAGTTCGACATGCTCGCCAAGTATGTCGAAAGACTCCTTGGGTCCCGCTGAGGCTCATCCGGCGGACCACCCGAGAAACTTTTCGGGACGTTGGATTATTTTAGCGTGGATTCTTGACACCGTCCCCGCCTGTAAACACACTTGGCTGAGCAGCTACTTCGCTAGTCCTCCTGATCCGGTCCTTTTTGCGTGACCGTGCCTCGTAGCCGCTACTGCAGAACTCACAGGCCTGGCTGTCCAGTTTTTAGGGCCTGGATCAGCCTGAAGGGTGACAAGTTCCTCGCGAGGGCGATTCCCTTGCGAAATGCGCTGGAAATTCTCGTTCCCAAACGATCAGATTCCCGTTACATTCCGGTCCCATGCACGATCCCCGCATTGACCAACTTGCCCGACAACTCGTCCGCTACTCCACCCGCGTGAAGCGGGGGGAGCGGGTTCTCGTCGAACTTTTCGACGCTCCTGAAGCCATCGGCATCGCTCTGATCCGAGAAATCCGGGCGGTGGGAGGGACTCCCTTCATCAATGTCCACCAGTCCCGGATATCCCGGGAAATGGCCCTCGGAGCCACCGAGGAACAGTATGACATCCTCTCCTCCTACCTCATGGAACAGATGAAGACCATGCAGGCCTACATCGCCATCCGTGGGGCCAACAACGTCAACGAGTCCTCCGACGTCCCGGAAAAGCGGATGAAACTGGTGGCCTCCAAAATGCGTCCCGTCCTCAACCGGCGGGTCAACGAGACCAAATGGGTCGTCCTGCGCTGGCCCACCCCCTCGATGGCCCAAAGTGCCGGCAAAAGCACCGAGGCGTTTGAAGATTTTTACTTCGATGTCTGCCTCTTTGATTACGCCAGTCTGGTGCCGGCGATGCGCCAACTCAAAAACCTCATGGAGAAAACCGACCGGGTCCGCATCACCGGTCCGGGCACCGACCTCAGTTTCAGCATCAAAGGCATCCCGGCCATCGTTTGCTGCGGGGAGCGCAACATTCCCGACGGGGAAGTTTTCACCGCCCCCGTGCGGAATTCCATCGAAGGGAAGTTGAGCTACAACGCTCCTTCGATATATCAGGGACAGTCCTTTGACAATGTGGTCCTTGAGTTCTCCAAAGGCCGCATCGTCAAGGCCACTTCGAACAACACCAAGGCCATCAACGCCATCCTCGACAGTGATGACGGAGCCCGTTACATCGGGGAATTCGCCATCGGGATCAACCCGGTGATCCGGGAACCGATGCGCGACATCCTTTTCGATGAGAAAATCGCCGGAAGCTTCCATTTCACTCCAGGCCAAGCCTACGAGACCGCTGACAACGGGAACCGCAGCTCTGTCCACTGGGATTTGGTCTGCATCCAACGCAAAGAAAAAGGGGGCGGCGAAATGTGGTTCGACGACAAATTGATCCGCAAGGATGGGCTCTTTCTCCCGAAGAATCTTCTCGCCTTGAATTGGAAATAACGCCTCCGACGCCGCTGTCCAGCCACTTTGGATCCTGATTACAAAGTCCGTCTCGAAGTTTTCGAAGGCCCGCTTGATCTGCTGCTTTTCCTGATCAAACGGGACGAGGTGGACATTCACGAGATCTCGATCGACCGGATCGCGAAGCAGTTCCAGCAATACCTCGAGACCTTTGAGATGCTCGACATCGCCCTCGCCGGCGAATTCGTCGTCATGGCCGCCAATCTCATCTACATCAAGAGCCGCACCCTGCTGCCGAAGCACGTCCAGCAACCGATCGAGGAGGAGGACGAAGAGGATCCCCGCTGGGAACTGATCCGCCAGCTCATCGAATACAAAAAATTTAAGGACGCCGCGACCTTTCTCCATGAACGGGAGGAGCACTGTCTGGAGTTGTTCGCGAACCACCCCGACGATCTCAAACCGACCGAACCCCTCGAGCGCCCGCTGGCGGATGCCAGCATTTTTGATCTCATTCGAGCTCTCCAGGGAGTCCTCGCCCGCTTCAAGGACACCAAGGAGACTTCGCAGATTGTCGACGAGCGCTACACGGTGAGCGACAAAATCGACCACCTGCTGAAGACCGTCGTTTCCGGTCAATCGGTGCCGTTTTCTGCCTTGTTCGAGAACGCAGCCACCAAAGGCGAGGTCATCGTCACCTTTTTGGCCTTATTGGAACTAATGAAGCTCAACCACTTCCGCATCCAGCAGGATTCGGACCTGGGCGAGATTGAACTGACCCGAAACTGATCCCCGTTTCCGCCATTCCGGCACGATTCCCCACCCATGCAGCTGCATCAGATTGTTGAAGCGTTGATCTTCGCTTCGCCCCAGCCACTCACTCTGGCCGATCTGGTCAAAGCGATCCGGACCGGCGCTGCCAGTCACGCCTCGATGATCACCGACCATTGGAGGAAAATTCCGCCCGAAGAGGTCAGCCAGGCCATCGATGAGTTGGGCGAGCATCTCGCCGCGACCCAGAGTGCCCTGCAACTCTTTGAAACCGCCGCGGGATGGCGGCTGGTAACACGCCCCGAGTTTGCCAGCTACCTAAGGACACTGCTCCCGGAAACCCGGCCGGAGCGACTCAGCCCGCCCGCCTTGGAGACCCTCGCTATCGTGGCCTACCGGCAACCGATCACAAAGGCCGATATCGAGTCTGTCCGGGGGGTCAATGTCGACGCCATCCTGCAGAAACTCCTCGAACGCTCACTCATCCGCATTGCCGGGAAGGCGGATGTGCCGGGTCGCCCGTTGCTCTATGCCACCACGGACCTGTTCCTCGAACATTTCGGCATCCGGACGCTCGACGACCTCCCCAATGCCACCGAACTCAGAAAGTCCCTCCCCGAATCCCCGCCTCCGGTGGTGGAGAGCGGACCCGATCCGGAGCCGGCAGTAGAGCCCCAGCCCGAGACGGTGCCCCAGGATGACACCGCTGGAGAGGCCAGTATCGCTGAGAAGGATGAAAATCTGGCTGACGAACGATCCGGAGAAGATGTCCCTTCGGAGACAGAAATTGATTCAGAAGAGATCGATCAAAGCGCGGACTCCCCTGCTTCCGGGGAGGAGGAATAAACCGACTCCAAAACCTGCCTTTGACTTTTCCCGGCCCTTTCCAAAGGAGGAATGATTTCTCAGGCGATTCAGAGCCATCGGTTTTTTTTGAAGAACAGCAACATCGTCGACGCAATCAGTAGGCAGAAAGTCCAGAATCCAATGGGGTAGGCCCAAGGATGCACCCATTTGGAGGAGAATTCCGGCATGTCCGGAAAATTCATGCCATAGACCCCGGCGAGGAACGAGAGTGGAATGAAAATCGTCGAAATGATGGTGAGCACCTTCATCACTTGGTTCATGCGGTGACTCATCGCGTTCATGTAGGCTTCGGCCAGACCATTGGCCACTTCCCGGTAGGTTTCGAGCAGATCGATCACCTGGACACAGTGGTCATACACGTCCCGAACAAAAAGGCGAGTGTGTTCGGTAAACGTTTCGTGCTCCATCCTCAACAGGTTTGAGACGACCTCCCTCATGGGGCGGAACTCCCGGCGCAAGAGGAGCAGCTCATGCTTCAGGTCGTGGATTTGGCGGATCACGTGAGTCTCGGGATTCGACAACACTTGCACTTCCACCTCCTCAAGACGGTCGCTGAGGTGGTCCAGGACCGGAAAGCAATGATCGACGAGGGCATCAAGGAGAGCATAAACCAGATAACTGACGTCATGCCGTCTCAGCAAAGACCCTTCCGCGCAGATCCGGTTTCGCACGGGATCCCAGATGTCCCCATGGGTTTCCTGAAAGGTCAGCAAGGTGTTCCGTCCCAGAAAGAGACTGACCTGCTCGCAATGGAGGTGTTCCTCCCGGAGAAACATCATGCGCGCAACAATGAACAGGCGCGGAAGGTGGCTGCCATCTCCGGGATAGGATTCCACTTTGGGGCGTGCCCCCGGGCGCAGCATGTCCTCGATGGCGAGAGGATGCAGTTCATACTTTTCCGTCAGGGCGTGCAGCACCCGGGAATCTGAAAGGCCGTCGACATTGATCCAGCGGACCGTGGACCACTCCGGTCGGTGCTGGGAGAGGAAATCATCGATATCAAGGATGTCGATCGCCCTGGCCTCGGCGGCGGAAAAGTCGATGCAGGTGACGTAAGTCGATCCGGACCCGCTGGGCAGATTGCGAAGCTGCTCGGCGCTGATCCCCGGCGAGCTCCCGGGACTCTCCCGTTCCAAGCGGGTCGCTCCGCGGGATTCCAGACTAATGATGGAACGGGATCGATTCTTGGAACGATGGAAATGAAACGGTCTGCGCCAACCCATGGCACTACATGCACCTGATCGGAGAAAATGCCAATGGTTGAGTGCTGGATCAGGAGGGTAACTTCTTCCAAGAATGCCTATTCCACCAATCCACGCGCCCATCCGGTGATTTCGGAATCCCCCTCCCCCTCCCCGTCATCCTCACATTCGAAGGTGATCTCCATTGGCGAACAACAGACCTCGCAGTCGTAATCCACCGTGCAGGGGGTCTCCAGTGGACCGGGAGCGGGGACTTCGAAATCCTCCCCGCAAGTGGGACAGGTGACAATGGCCATGGTCGCGCAGGGATCCGGACAATCAGGGAGCGGAGAAATGCCGGGCCGCAAATTTGAGGTATTGTTCCCAGTCGAAGGAGGTCACGTCATGCTTGCCGGTGCGCAGGTGGTAGCCGATGCTATCGCCGACCGGGTGATCCGGAGCGGGTTGTTCCGCAATCCCGACGCCCTCTTTGCCAAACAATTGGTAAACCGGTCCGGCCAGCTTGGCGGAGAGAAACTCCCCCTTGGGATCGGCCCAGGTGTCCTCGGTGGCGCTGGCAACATAGACCGGGCGCGGCGCGATAAGGGCAATGAGCTCGTGCTGGTCCACCGGCAGGGCGTTCTCATTCTCATTGTAGTCGACAAAGCGATCACAAAACCAATGCGGGAAGGAGGTGTTGATCCGGCCCACGGTTTCCCCGATGGCCCGCCGGCTCAGAGCAGCGCCTCCGCATCCTGAGTCGTTCGAGATCACCAACGCGAAGCGCTCATCCGAAGCCCCGGCCCAGAGAGAGGTTTTTCCAAGGCGGGAATGCCCCAAAACCGCCACCTGCCGGGCATTGATCGCCGGGTCCTTTTCCAGAACGTCGAGAGCACGGCTCAATCCCCAGGCCCAGGCGCCAATGGAACCCCACTCTTCCGGATCCGGCTTGGATTGGTCGGGTTTGTAAAACAGGGGGTGCACTCCGTTGAACCATCCGTCGTCAAAGTCCGGGTCAATGTCCCCGTAGTAGGCTGTCGCCAGAGCGAATCCGTGGTCGATGATCATTTCGATCGGCCATCGGGATGCCGCCGCCCCGCGGCCTTTCTCGGTGGCCCGGTTTTCAACCACGGTCTCCGCGTTGGGACGCATCCAACTCTGCGGCAAGGAAATCTCGGGACTGGGATGCACAGAGTGGTTTCCCTGAAAATTCAGTCCGAGAAAGGCCGGTGAGGACTTCTTTCCAGCGGGAGTCACGAGCAGCAGATCCATGCCGGGACCGGATTCGTTGGCCGTGAAAAACACCCGGATCTCGCGCAGGACGGCTTTGCCATTGAGAAAGCCGTCGACTTTTTTTCGTTCCACCACGTGTAAGCCCGGGAGGCTACCACCCGGAATTCGCCCATAGACATGCTTTTCGAACAGTCCATAAATTTCGGCCCGCCGGGACTTCCACTGCTCCGCCGTCGTGACCCGGCTGCCATCCAGACTGACCAAAGGATTCGGCAAGGTGTAGGACGGGATTTTGGCTTCATCATAGTTCGGCACAAACGGCAACGGTTTGGCCGCGGGAGTCTGGGCCGATGCGGAAACGGCGGCAGCGAAGAGGGGCAGGCAGAAGGAAGGGAACTTCATGGGTGTCGCAGTATGCCCCGGGCGGACCGACTTGGGAACGACGAAATCGCGTGATCCGGCAGAGCCACGATTCCCATCACCAGATTGGCACCGGCGGAAGACACGTGTATCCTCTGACATGCCTTCCACCTTCCTCACCGCCCGCTGGGAGCGGCTCGTCATGGCCAATTATGAAGTGGCTCCGGCGTTGC
>JADZAX010000638.1 GCA_020852405.1 Verrucomicrobiales bacterium | reverse complement strand
GTACCGGGACTCGAATGGATCGTCCAGTCGGCGGTTCGCGAAAGCGAGGAATGCCTCTTTGCCGAAAGAGTCTTGAAAGGGGTCGAGATCCCGTTGCCGGAAGGATACTTCTTTACTGACAAGGAGGAGATCGCCCGCGACAAGATCCGGGTTCGCTGGTGGCTGCCGTTCGAGGGACGCACTTACCACGACCTGTGCCTGCCCGAATCGGACACGGTTCCCCGCTTTCCCGTGGCGGAAACGGAATCAACCGCTGGACTGGGATATCCAGAGGATGGTCCGCCAGTGTTTTTCGGCCACTATTGGTTCCCCTACGACGGCCACCCGCGGCCGCTGGCTCCGAATCTCGCCTGCCTCGACTACAGCGTGGCGAAGGAGAACGGTGCCCTCGCGGCCTATCGGTGGGACGGCGAACAAATTCTCGATCCTGCCAAATTCGTTCACGTCAACACCCAGCTATGAACACGCTGATCCAGGCCCCAACACTGAACAGGCAAGCCTGCTGATTCCCGCGACTCGCGATGAGATCGGAACCGCCAAAGGCAGAAGCCAGCGGCTCCCCTAAAACGAATCGGACGGACGATGGAAGTCCTCGCAACAAACTGTCGACACGGTGGGGTTTTTTCGGAGCGGAGCAGCCCGGTGGGATGCCGCTTCCGGAGGAACTTCCAGATTTCCGCCTTGTCTTTCCGATTCCGACCCAATACGATCACGGTTCAGACTTTGAAAGCTGGGACCGGAACGTCCCACAACAGTCCCGGCTTGCTTGATGTGATGCGCTCCTTTGCCCTGGTTCTCCTCCTCCTCCCCCTGCTGTTGGGTTCCCCGGCCTCCGGGGAAGAGGGAACAGAAACGGCACTCCCCGTCTCTGTTGGTCTTTACATCAACGATATCCACGCGGTTGACCTCACGACCCATTCCTACGGGGTCGACTTCTACCTCTGGTTCCGGTGGAAGGCCCCGGACCGGAATCCGGTGGAGACATTCGAGTTCATGAATCCTTTCGATCCCGAAGCCATGGTTCGAACGGTCCTGTTTGACACACCCAAATCCCAACCTGACGGATCTCTGTATCAAATCGTGCGGTGTCAGGGACTGTTCACCACGAAGTTCCCCGTCAACCGCTACCCCTTTGACCGCCAGCGCATTGTGGTGTCGATCGAAGATTCCACCCAGGGTTCCTCCCAACAGCAGTATGTGCCGGATGTCGAACCGATCAAGGTGAACCAGGAGATCACGCTCCCCGGTTACCAAATCGGATCTCCCAAACTGGTCGTCCGGAACAAACGATACTCCACCACGTTCGGGGACCTCTCAGAACCGGACATCGCATCCTACTGTAGGGCCGAATTCATCGTCCCGATCTCCCGTCCCGCCTTCCCGGGGATCTTCAAAATTTTTGTTCCCATCCTCCTGATCATCATCAGTGCTGGTTTCGCGTTGTTGCTGGACCCTGAGCATGTCGAGGCCCGGATTGGCCTTTCGATCACCGCTCTGCTGACCCTGGTCGCCATGCAGTTCACGATGCTGAGCGGATTGCCGGAAGTGGCCTACCTGACCCTCATTGACGAGGTCTTTCTGGTTTCCTTTTTGTATGTCCTCATCGTGATCGGAAGCATCGTCCACGTGACCCGGATCGACCAAAAAGGAGCCATTCAAGGCAATGTCGGCGGCATGGCTAAAATCGTCAGACAGGGGCCGGTCACGGCGCTCGTATTGACGGGCGCCTATTTGATTAGCGTTCTGGCGGTTATTTTGATCAACCTCCTGGCGAATCCCGGTGACCCGGCCTGAGCCCTACGGCACCGTTGACGAAAGGCAGGCACGTTTCAGAGTCTCCTTCCGCTGGGAGCCCTCGTTGCGGAGCATCCCTCAATCCGAAGCAACGGGAGCACCGGACCGGGACAATTTCTGTAGGAGAAACACCCGGCTGGTGTGACCGTGCCGGTAGTCACGGAAACCCGGATGAGCGGCTTCTTCCCAACTCCGCATATCGTTGCGCAACACTTCGAAGCCGCACCTGGTCAGCATTTCAAGCGCCTCCAGCTCCCCATAGAACCGATAAAAATAGGTATCCCGATAGAGATAGGACTCTCCTCCGCTCTCCTGCACAGGCTCCATCGCGACCGAGGCGATGCCATCTTCGGTCCCCGGGATGTTGCAGAGCAGGTGCCCGCCGGGCTTCAGAATGCGGTGCAGTTCAACAAGAATGCTGTCCGGACTGGGAAGGGTCTCGATGGTGTCCACAATGGAGATGAAATCGAACGTGTCATTCCCAAACGGAGTGGAAGCCAGATCGCAGAAGACACGCTGCACATCCGGGTTTCCCGGAAGGATTTTTTCGAGGGCATGTTCGGAAGAATCGCAGGCATAGACAGTTCCCGGCATGGCAAGCAGAATGGGGACATGCCTGCCGTCACCGGCCGCCGCGTCGAGAAGCAGGGAGGAGTCGTTCAGTTCGCTCCGCAGGGTGTCGAGGAATTCCTCGACGAAAGGAACCGGGGTGGTGCCCCAGACAGAGCCGTCAGTGTCGCGGTAGAGGGCATTCCACGCACTCTTGTTCCGGGTGGACAGGTTGTTGGCTTCAGCAGGAAGTTCAGACATAAAGGTGGGATCAAACGACCAAATACTCATTGAAGCGGCCTCTCATGCAATGATTCGAACTCATTGAAGAGCCATACCCTCCCGCATTGAGAAAGGCAAGATAGTCGCCCTCCCGCAGCCCGGGGAGTATGGCATGCCCGTGCAGGATATCCAGCGCCTCATTGATATTGCCGACCACTTGGGCAGGAACCGGCGCCTCGGAGGGCGATCCTGTGGGGAAACGGCAGGGAACCGGATGGAGCGGGAGCCGGTAAAACGCGGGTTCAATGTGGAGATTGAAGCCCCCGTTGACTCCGATGAAGCGGCAGCCGTCTTTCTCCTCCACGGTGTTGACTTCCAGAACGAGTATCCCGGTGTCTTTGACCAGATAATCTCCCGGTTCAATCCAGATGGAAGCCTGCAGGCCACCCAGGACATCGGCCACGACACCGGTCCAAGCCGCAAGGTCGAGAGGAGCGTCGCCCTGCACCAAGGGGATTCCGAGACCGCCCCCCAGATTGAGGTGTTCCAAGTTCGGCATCCGCTCAAGAAAGGGCAGGGTGGCGATGAGGACTTTCCGGTAGTTTTCCAGCTGATCATCCAGATAGCCGCATCCCGCATGCAGGTGGAGCCCTGCGATCTGAAGGTCGTGACGGGCAGCCACCTCCAAGGCTTCTTCGAAACGGTCACGGTAAATGCCGAACTTGGTGGGCAGTTCCCCGGAGTAGCGCAGTTGGTCGTTTTGCCGATAGCCGACCCCGGCCCGGGGATTGATGCGCAACCCAATTTTCCGCCCAGGGCAGCGCTGTCCGAGACGCCGCAGCGAACTCAGGGAGTCGCAATTGATCCAGACTCCGGGATGCCGGGCAAGCACCTCGAGGTCGGCATCGGAGACGGAGGTCCCGGTGAAAGAAATCTGATCCTCTCGGAAACCGACCTGCCGGGCCCGGAGAACCTCATCGGGAGAGCACACATCCACCCCGTCAACCCCGAGTCTCCGCAATTCGGAAAGCAACGGAAGGAACCGATTGGCCTTCATTGCGTAGAGAACTTTGGTGGACTGGGGCAGACCGCCCAGGCATTCCCGCAGGCGGCCCAGATTGGAGGCAGCCCGCCGCGCAGAATACACAAACACAGGCTCACCGGCGGAACGCGCCAGGTGTTCCAAGCATTGACCGGAGAGATGCAGCCGGCCATCAAGGTAGGTGAGATCCTCTCTTTCCCACCAGTTCGTATCAGGTTCGCAACGGCTCACGGTTCGAGAATCCAGGATCGCATACTCCCCTTCCCTTTGATTTCAATTTCACCCCGCTCAGTGAAAGAAAATTTGTCTTTGAGGATGTTCCAAGTGTTTTCACTGACCTGGATTTTTCCAGCCAATCCGTTGGATTCCATCCTGCTGGCAATGTTGACGGTGTCGCCCCAAAGGTCATAGGAGAATTTGTTCCGACCAATGATACCGGCAATTACCGGACCGGAGTCAATCCCAACGCGGAGATTGATGGGCCCCTCCACCATTTCCTGAATCGACTCTATCTCCGTGAAAAGATCGATCGCAAAACGGGCGATCGCCTCCGCGTGGTCCGGACGGGGCACCGGCAGGCCGGCCGCGGCCATATAGGCATCACCGATGGTTTTGATTTTCTCCAAGCCGTGTTTCTGGGCCAGCATATCCAGACGGGAGAAAACCAGATTGAGCAATCCGACCACGGTTTCGGGATCCTTGCTTGAAGCCAGTTCCGTGAAATCGACCAGGTCCGCGAAGATGACGGTCACCTGTGGAAACAGGTCCGCAATGACCTTTTCCCCGGCCTTGAGACGATTGGCGACGGCTTCCGGAAGAATGTTGAGAAGAAGTCTCTCCGACTTTTGCTTCTCTTCCTCCAAGCGTGTGAGATGCTGTATTTCAGCCTCCCGGAAGCGCCTCTTTTCGAGACAGGTGTTGATCCGGGCCCTCAGTACGGCGGGATTGAAAGGCGTGGAAAGGTAATCCTCCGCGCCCAGACCGATGCACCTCGCAATCTCCGCCTGATCATCCAGAGCCGAGACCACGATCACCGGCACTTCCGCCAGTTGCTTGATGCTCTTGATCTTGATGAGAACCTCACGTCCGGTGATGCCAGGCATGAGCATGTCGAGAAGAACAAGGTCCGGAGTGAACTTCGACATCCAATCAAGAGCGGCTTCACCACTGACCACGCTGTCCACCAAATGCCCCTGCTGCCGGAGTCGGCGACCAAGGATCTCCCGGTTTTGAGGATCGTCATCGACCACCAGAATGTGACCGGCATTGGTGGCTTTGATATGATCACTCTCCAGTCCCGCGAGCAGCCAGGCCGGCGAATCGGGCTCGAAATTTCCCCGGTTCGATTCCTCAGGCTCGGTGATTTCAAAATGGCTGGACGAGGGAGGTGCACTGGTGTAGCGCTCCACCAGGATCAGCCAGCGTTTGACGGTTTCACAGATTTTCCTGAGATCAGGAATGATTTTGTCTTCAGGAGACTTCTCTTCCAGGTCCTCCAGAATGATTTCCGCATAGCCGATGATGTGGTTCACGGGAGTTCTCAGATCGTGCAGCAGCGGATAGACATCATTCGTTCCCCGGTTGGGCAGTTCGACAAAGAAATCCTCCATCATCTTCTGCAGCGTCCGGGCACTGTCTTCAATCTTGATGAGATCTTTGCGGATGCCCGGGGAGATCCCCCGGCTGTCCAGCAGGATCTCGGTGTAACCGATCAACTGGCTCACCAGAGTCCGCAATTCATGTTTAAGACCGCTCCGGTCTCTGGGGTCTGAAGGGTTGGTTTTCAATGGTTCCGATTGAGTGGTGGTGGGTGACGGTGATGCCAGAATGCGTGAAAGGTCCAGGTCAGGGATCCAGGAAAGCGCCGATCTTGGAGAGAAGCCGCTTCAATTCGACAGGCTTGATGTCAAAGTCGTCGCAACCGGCTTCTCTGGATTTCCCCTCGTCTTCCGACAGGGCGTGGGCAGTCAGGGCAATGATGGGTATCGCGGCGGTTTCGGGATCCGCTTTCAATCGGCGCGTCGCTTCCCACCCGTCGATACCCGGAAGACTGAGATCCATGAGAACGAGATCGGGACGTTCGCTCCGGGTCAGTTCGACCCCGGTCTCCCCATCAATGGCAAGGATCACCCGGAACCCCCTGCGTTCCAACCGGCGCGAGAGCATGTCGCGGTTCATCTCATTGTCTTCCACCAAAAGGATTGTCGGCATCATCGTTGGGAGTTGGAAATTCAGGAATGGGATTTGTTGCAGGCGAGACCAATCGCGTCTCGCACTTCGGATACCAAGTCCGCCGGGGTGTGATCTCCTTTGCGGATGACTTCGAGCACCTCCCCGTTGAGGATGGCCCGTTCTTCAGCACTGACTTCCTTGCCGGTAATCACAATGATCGGAACCCCGTGCCGTCCCGACTCCTTGCGGAGTTCGGCGACAAACTGGATCCCGTTCATAACGGGCATCATCAGGTCGAGCAAAATCATGGATGGCAAACCGTGCTCCCGAATCGTGTCCAGGGCGATCTGCCCGTTGCACGCTTCCCGACATTCCCACCCCTCTTTTTCGAGCAATCGGGCCAATAACTGGCGGGAAGAGTCATCATCCTCCACGACCAAGGCATAGAGAGCACCTTCCCTCCGATATTTCTGAATCATGCCTGCCAGTTCCTTTGCATCCACCGGTTTGGTGAGATACTCGGCAGCTCCCAGCGAAAAGCCAAGATGCTTTTCGTCCAGCATCGTCATCATGACCACCGGGATTGATTTGAGTCGGGCATCGGCTTTCAGCCTGGCCAGAACGGACCAACCATCCATGCCGGGCATCATCACATCCAAAGTGATCACCGATGGCAGGAGGGAAGCCGCCTTTTCCAGTCCGATTTTGCCATTGGAAGCCGTTTCCACCCGGAATCCCGCTTTGGTCAAGGACCGTGACACCATGTCGAGGACGCTTTCATCGTCATCGATAACCAGAACGAGTCCCCGATCTTTCGCACCAGATACCGCCGAAGTCTCCTTGATGAGTTCATCCAATGTGTGCGCCGAGCGGCTGTCCTGATTGACCACAGGGGAGTCACGGTAAATGACCGGCAATCGCAGCGTAAAGGTCGACCCTTTCCCGAAGGTGCTGGTCGCACTCACATCCCCTCCCATGAGCATGGCAAACTGCTTGGTGATGGCCAACCCCAACCCGGTGCCACCAAAATTGCGGGTCGTGGAATTGTCGGCCTGGGAGAACGCCGAAAAAAGGGACTCCATTTGTTCCTCTGTCATGCCAATCCCGGTGTCAGAAACCTCCAGGATAATGTTTTCCTCATCCGTCCCCACCGACTCCTTGCGGATTTTCAGACTGATCAGACCTTCCTTGGTGAACTTTGCGGCATTGCTGAGCAGATTGAACAGGATCTGCCGGATTTTCGTCAGATCACCGAAGATTCTCCCGTTTTCGGGAGGGCAATCGACCTCAATCCGGTTGCCCGACTTGTCAATCAAAGGCTGAATGGTACCCACCACGCCCTCCACCATCTGGTCGACATCGACCCACTCGTTGAAGAGGGTCATTTTTCCGGCTTCAATTTTGGAAAGATCCAAGACATTATTGATCAGACTAAGAAGGTGCTTCCCGGCGGAATTGATCTTCTTCAAATCGGGAATAAACGTTTCCAGGCCTTCTTCCTCGGCATCTTCCTGGAGCATTTCGCTGTATCCGATCACGGCATTCAACGGAGTCCGCAGTTCGTGACTCATGTTGGCGAGGAAGGAACTTTTGGCCGCATTGGCCCTCTGGGCCTCCTTGGTCGCCACTTCAAGCTCGTGATTCAGACTGACCAGTTCGTGGGTGCGCTTCTCCACCTCGGACTCAAGTCGCTCGCGGTGGCTGGAGAGTTTGCGGTCCCGGATCTCAATTTCACCAAGCATGTGGTTGAAGCTGTCCGCCAGCTCACCGAGCTCATCATCAGTGACTTTCTTCGCACGCAGACTAAAATCCTGGACCTCGGCAATGCTGCGGGTGGTGGTGAGCAGATTTTCGATGGGTCTCGAGATGCTGGCGATGGTGAAATAAATCCCTCCCATAAAGAGAAAGGTGAACAGAATCGCGGCAATGAGGCAGGTCCTGAGTGTCTCCCTTTGTTGTTGGGCGATGTAGGAATACTCGATGTCGGCCCCCACCACATAGGTCTTACCTCCTGGTGTTTTCAGGGGAATGAAAGCCGAAAGCAGATGACCATATTCGGGATCGTCATACAGGCTGAAGTAAGGCTTGCCGATGGGGGCTCCTTTGAACAGATTGACCAGTTCTTCGGACGGCTCCTCGTAGAGGTAAAAGAATTTGGTGTCATCCCCCGCCTTCATCTCCTCCTGGGTGAAGCTCGATGAAGTTGTGTAAATCTTCCCATCGAACATCATGTAGGAGTAAATATATTTCAGTCCGAGCCGCCACGAATACTCATTGAAAATCCCAACATATTTCTGGTATTCCGCATCGGAAACCGAACCGGCGTTCTCAATGCGCTCGTGATAGTCGACCGGGAGCATGCCATCCACGGCGTATGCGGCACTGACCATCTGGCGCTCCAGACCGTGCATGAAGGCGTTTCTTTCCTGTTGGTAGGTAAAAAAGGTGGCAAGGATGAAGAGAAGCAGACTGATCAGCGAAAAGACAAAAAAGATCTTTGTTTTAAGGCTAAATCGGATGTGTCGGATTTTATCGGCCATGTTCCCCCGGTATTATAAATCAAATCTCACAAGCTCCCTTCGTCCGACGTTCCGGCTCCAGGAAAGTCTTCAGACGCAACCTTACACCGCAGGATGCGTGTGTTGTCGAACGCTAAAATGTCGTGGCGGCACGTTCTTTTGGTAAGTGTTTCCACAATCTTCTGATCGAGAACGCCAAGATTGAGCAAAATTTCGCTGTTCCACGCCCGGGAGGAAACTTCCTTGAGTAGGGTCTGGTGCATCGAGGCGATGTCACCTCCGGGAAATGCAGACAGAATGGGCATCGCATGATAATGGGACGCGGACCGCTCGTCATCATACAAAGAGTCGGAATCCCCCCATGGAGGATCTCCAAAAATCATGTCGGGGATGATTTCTTCGGGCAGGTCGGAAAAGAAATCACTTTCAATCAGCGCAAGATCCACTTGATGGGCCCTGGCATTCCGCAAAGAAACCGCTATGGCATCACTGTCCAGATCCAACCCGATGACCCTGGCCTCGGGGAGTTCCCTTTTGACCGAAATGGCAAGACTTCCGCATCCAACGCCGAACTCGACCATCACCGGGGCTCGCCCCATTGTTTCCGCAAAATGACGACCGGCGGCGACAACGGTATCCACAAGATGGGTCAATTCCGGATCGGTAATGTAAACACGCTTGTCAATTTCGAAGCGGAGGTTGCGGAAAATCTGGAAACCGGTGATGTATTCAAGTGGTTCCCCAAGAGAGCGGCGGCGAAGGAAACGGTTCAGTCGCTTCAGGTCCGGCGCGGTCCCCATCGACTCCACCAGAGCCTGAAAGTCGGACTCCGATACGCCCCCGTTGGGGACATACTTTCCGGCCAACGCCATCAATTCAACGGTGTGCCTGTCTGTCATTTGAAAATCCCCCCGATCGCCGATTCAATGACCGGAATTTTTGAAAGCAGAGGAACCACCAAAATGATGCCATTGCCTAGGGTGAACCGTCGTCGGATTCCTGAATCTACGGGCCATCTCGGAAGCGCCTCCAAGGTTTCAAAGACCGTGATCAACTGTTCGCGCTTTCCCTCCATTTCCTGTCGTTCCGAATTTGTCGGAACCTTTGCGATTTTGAGTTCCAAAGCACTGATTTCACGTCCCACGAAGTCGGCCTCGGCAGCTGCCTGGTCAGCGTTCCGCGACATTTCCTTGTGGAAAAATCCCATCGGGACCACAAAGGCAACCACTTCGATGGCAAGCATCACCAGCAGGAAAAGAGCGAAGTAGTTCCGCCAGCGGTGGAACCAATTGAGAAGGGCGCTGTTGCCATTGCCGCTGATCCCCCCATCATCCGGGGCTTTGACCGGGGCGGTGAAGGTGATTGATCCGCTGATTTGCGATATCAGTCCGGAGGAATTGGCCGGTGGCACTTCCGGCTGCGGTCTGCCGGAAAGAGCCACCGGCATCGCCAGCCAGAAAGCGAAAAATCCCAGTGGCAACATGACCAGCCCCGCCTGAAAGAAGAAAAAATCACCCACAATCCTAAGCCCTCCCGCACCGTCGGGATAACCGGGAATGACTCTCAGGCGGACCCGCCGGCGCTCGAACCGGTAACCCACCAACCCATAGCCAACCATTTGGCCGGCATGGCGACCCACCAGAAAAGCTCCCGTGGTTTCGAGGGCCACTTTGATTCCGAAGAATTCTCCAAAAGAGCCCGCTACTCCGGTCGTGCCGGGCACCGGCCTTGCGACGGTGAGGTAGGTCAACCAAAGGACAATGGGAAAAGTGATGGCTCCAATCCGTCCAAGTTTCCGGGCAAAGTCCTCCATCGAGGAAAGAAACATGGATGGAGATTCCTCAAGTCCGCAGACCACTTCCCGGCGAAAGAGACGCTCCATCATGGCCCGGAAGCGAGTTTCCATGTCCCCACCAAGGTACAATCCAACCGCCAAAAGCCCCCATCCGGATATCTCGGCCCAGGCAGAAATATCCTCCAGTCCCACCAATTGGTTCCACCGGATGATTACCATCAACAGCATTCCGAAGGCGGCGAATGCCGCACTGTTCCGGCCCGAGAATGATATGGCCACTTTCATTGGGAAAACCATCGCACCCGCGCGCCGGGTGAGCACCCCAAGGGGCAGAAAGCACCCAATGAATCAAGGAAAGTGAGGAATCGGGTGCACCTTTGACCGGGATCCGCCCCCGCACTGGAGGAGAATAGCGCAGATAAGCTCCCCAGGGGAATCCTTGAGGAAAAAGCACAGTTCAAACTTATCCCAAAAGGATATTTTAATACATGGCTATCCATGAGGAGGATGGTCCATCATGAGGCTTGGTGCGTCCGACCTGATGAAGCTGCTCCGTTCAGGTTCCGTCGGGCGTCCCCATGGTAAAGGCGTGTTTCCCGGATTTCCATACATTTATTCCCACAAATCCTCCTGGGCCGGTAATCGGCTCAAGGAAAGCATAGGATCCTCCACCCGCCCAGGCCTTGGAGGAAGATGACTTGGGTAGAAATAGGGGCAACGAGGGAAAAAGTCGTATCCGGCAGCGTCGAAAACCAGTTGACCGTTTCCATTTTTCCGGGTGACAAGTCAACCATCGGACCAACGCTCAAAATCGACGGGAAAAAAGTGACCTTGGAGGACGGAACGGGAACCGAAACAGTCGGAAGCAAGGGGTATCTTCCCATCGATATCAGGAAGTCCATCTCAACCGACACGACCACCGGAGGAGTCGGCACCTCCCAGAGTTCGGGGGTGAAAGAATCATTCTCACGTCTCCGGCGCACCATCTTAGTTCAGTAAAT
>JADZAX010000637.1 GCA_020852405.1 Verrucomicrobiales bacterium | reverse complement strand
GGGCGAGGTATAGCGGACGCGGGCTTCGAAGGTATCGAGCGGAGAAGTCTGCGCCATGATCTTGCCGGCAAATACGGCTTCAGGGCATTCCAGCCCGGCGGCGGTTTTTATCCAATCACCCGTCGCCATCATCCGATTCCGGTCGAGATGGTCGAGAACATCCTGCCATTCGCCATTGGCGATGAGGCCATCGACTCGCGGGACATCTGACCGGGACGGAGGCTCATTGGCGATCTGCAAATCCGGCACTTCGAGCACGCAGCGGAAACCGGAATAGCAGCTTCGCGTCTGGGGTTTGGAGGGCGCGCGACGGCCAGAATGCAGGTGCTGGGGCCGCATGTTACTGAAGCAGCATCCGCGCAAGCGACGGTCATCGCCCGCCGCATCCCAATCGGCAACCCACTCCCATACATTCCCGCCCATGTCATAGAGGCCCAGCGTGTTTGGCTTGAAGCTCATCACGGGTGCCGTGGTGGGGAAGCCATCGTTGACATCAAGAAACTCCGCTTGTGCTCGCGGCGCTTTAGATTTTCGACTCGCGTCACTGTAGTTTCCGCTTCCTGGCGGAGGAGGGTAGTCGTCTCCCCAGGGAAAGGTGGTATGGTGCGCCGCCACGCTGGCCGGCATGGTTCCGGGTTCCCATGTTTCCTCGCGCCCGATGCCTGCGGCGATGCTCCATTCCAGATCGGTGGGCAGGCGGTAGGTTTTCCCTTCTTTCGCACTCAGCCAGTCACAGAATCTCCGAGCGTCCTCCCAGCTTGCTTTGGTTACGGGATGGTCTGCCGTCCTTTCGGTGGGAGTGAAACCTTCCGCACTCTGGTCCTTCCAGTTTGAGTCGACCCCGGAAGACTCCGCGGCATACGCGGCGTAATCCCGGTAACGCGTCTCGTGGATGCAGAACAGCACGTCGGTGCCGGGAACAGGCACAAACTTCATGCCGAGCGTGTTCATGAAGGGCCGGTCCTTCGTCGCGGAGGCAGGCTGTGTGGTGGCCCTGCCGAAGAAAAAAAAGAGGCCCGTAGCAATGGCCAGGAGCAACCCGACACCCGTGATGACCACGAGTGTCTTGGGATTCTTTTTTGGTTTTACGGCAGTCTCGCGAGCGTCGCTTGGTCCTTGTGCCGTGGATGCCGTGGATGCCGTCGGCGGAACGGCCACCTGCCCTTCGCACATGGGGCACGCAAAGTGAGGCTGCCCCTGAAGCGCGGCGAGCACATCGGGCGTGAGTTCCAGAGTTTGGGAGCAGTGTGGGCAGGTGAGGTTCATAGCGAATTCAGGGTAGTTCTTTGATCATCACATTCCGAAAGTCGACCGGCCCCTTCATGCCGCAAAAGACGAGATGCCCGCGTTTTTTGGTGAGGTCGAGTCGGTGCTTGCGCGACCTTTGCGCCACGGGGTCTCCCGTGGGCAGTTCTTGGTCGATAACGGTGACGTCGTTGATGATGACAGTGAGCTTCGTGCCCTCCATGCGAATCTCGTGATTGTTCCAGGTGCCTGCCGCTCCCATGGGCTTCCTCTTCGGGGTGATGAAATAAGTGAGAGCGCCGTGTGATTGCCAAGGCTTGCCAGTGGTGTAGGTGGGCGAGAGATCGTCAAGGAGCTGAATCTCAAAGCCAGTATGAGCGAGGTATTTATAGGGACCCTTGTCTTTGGCGCACCAGACTCCAATGCCATTGTTCCCTCCCGAAGAGAGGCGGAGGTCAAATCTTAGCTGGAAACTGCCGTATTCCTTCGGCGAAATGAGATCACCGCCCTTGTACGTGCTAGTGAGGATGCCGTTGGCGAGGCGGTAGCCCGCCACGTCGCCCGTCCAGCCAGTGAGGACATCGTTTGGAAAAAGGGGTGTCCATCCATTGTCAGCGGTCGCCAATGCGGAGATTGAAGCCTGCCAATGCAACAGAACCTTCCTCTGCGTGCCCCTCTCTTTCACCGCGAGGATTTCAGAACCGGCAAGAACGCTCGACTCCCCTTGATCGTGTACCCAGACTGTTGATGACAGGTGAGACTCGAAGGTAGCCCGGAGCCATGTCAGTAACTGTTCTCTTGAGTCGATGGTCGCATCATCCACCGCGAGAATCTGCGCCCCGGTGCGCCTTGCCAATTCTTGCGCTTGATCCCACGCGAGCGGATCCTTGCTCACTCCGATAAATCCATCCCCATACGGACGGATCTCCGCGAGGGCTTCCAAATCCTTTTCCGTCGTCACCCCGTTTGTGATGAGCTGCGTGAAGTAGCTGTTGTGGAGGATATGATTGCTGATGTTTTGGAAGGTGTTGAAGATGTTTCCGCCATTCTTGGAGGCTAGAAACACCGCCACGACACCGAGCATGACCAGCGTCACCACGCCAAGAACGAGCAGATTGCGATTCAGTCCGCGATGCGTCTTCACGATCGTTGAAGCCGGTTTTTGGGTGCCAATTGGCTGGGCATCGGAGGCCGCCGGGTTTGGTGCTGGGACAGCCATCAAACCCTCACACACCGGACAAGCGAAATGTGGCTGCCCCTGAAGCGCGGCGAGCACCTCGGGTTCGAGTTCCAAGATTTGGGAGCAGTCTGGGCAGGTGATTTTCATGGTGGGGAAGTGTGATGGAACTCCTCTGGACTATTCAATCTCGTTTCGCTTCGCATTGAGGACTCAGACGTTTGAACTCAGCAACTCCTGCATCGGTGACTTTCGTGCCAAAGAGGTGTATCCATTTGAGGCGAGGCAGCTTGGCACATACTTCAACAAGAGTCTTGTCTGTGATACCCGAAGTATAGACTTCAAGCCGCTCGAGTTTTTGCAGATTGATCAAATGACTGGCACCGACATCGGTGATCCGACCGTGGTTGTAGGCAACGTCGAGGAACTCCAAGTTCGTGAGCGTAGAGATGGAAGCCATGCAGCCATCAGTAAGTCCACTGTCATGTAAAGTGAGGAGGGTCAGCTGGGGGAAGGTCTTGGCAATCCACTTCGCCGCCTGATCTCCGAATCTTTGGCTTCGAATGTCCAATTTCCGAAGGTGCTTCAATTGTTGGAGTGGCAGCAGATCCGCATAGACGAATCGGTCCTTTTTGTCCACGCTAGCACACCAGAGCGCTTCGATCTTCAGATCATCGCCCGCAGGGAGATTGCCGACATCCTTGATCACCTGAGTCCCTCCGACGAGAGTTACACCGCCTCCGTAACTGATGGCCCATTCTGCGATTTGGCGAGGAGTCTGCCGATCCGGCGGAAATGAGGTGCCGTTTTCGCCCCCTTGCCAATGCAACAGGACCTTTTTGGGGCCATCCAGTTCTTTGACCGCCAAGACTTCCACACCCGTTAGAACATTGGCCTCACTTTGATCCCACACCCAAGTTGGTGCCGACAAGTGGTTGCTGAAGGTGGTGCTGAGCCACGTCAGCAATTCCGGTTTGGTATCTCTTGCCGCTTCATCGACCGCAAGGATTTGTGCTCCAGTCCGATTCGCCAAGTCTTGCGCCTGTCCCCAATTGAAAGCATCCTTGCTTACCCCGATGAAGCCATCGCCATAAGGACGGATCTCCGCAATGGCTTCCAAGTCCTTTTCCGTCGTTACACCGTCGGCGATGAGTTGCGTGAAGTAGCTGTTGTGGATGATCTGATTGGTGATGTTTTGGAAGGTGTTGAAGATGTTCCCGCCATTTTTGGAAGCCAGGAAAGCCGCAACACCGCCGAGGATGAGTAGTGTCACCACGCCGAGAACGAGCAAGTTTCGGTTCAGCCCGCGTTGCGCTGTCGTGATCGTTGACGCCGGTTTGTTTGGGCCAGTTCGCCGGGGTGCTGCGGATGGCTGAGTTGCCTTTGGTACGGCCATCAAACCTTTACACCTTGGACAGGCAAAGTGAGGCTGTCCCTGAAGCGCGGCGAGCACCTCAGGTTCGAGTTCAAGGGTCTGCGAGCAGTGGGGGCAGGTGATTTTCATGGTGTGGAAATGAGATTAAAAATCCGTCAGATCAGTGGGATGACGCATCCGTGCTGCCCGCCAAGTCGAGGACCACCCGGAAACCGTTACTGATATGGCCACGGCCGGGAGCGTCAGAAGCTCGCAGTCCAGAAATCAGCCAACGTTTGCTGGCTATGTGCCAGCACCCCCCTCGTAATACGTGGTTTTTTCTAGCACTGTCATACCAATCCTCGCACCACTCCCTGACATTTCCCTCCAAGTCGTAGACGCCCAAGATGTTCGGCTTGAAGCTCATCACCGGGGAGGTGGTGGGAAAGCCATCATTGTAACCATCGAGGTAGCCGTCATTTGCCCGGATGTAAGGCGCCTCAGTTTTGCGACTTTGATCGCTGTAATTGCCGCTGCCTTCGGGCGGCGGCCACTGATCACCCCACGGAAAGTCAGTTGGGCTTTTGTTTATAGTGGCAGGCGTTGTGTCGGCTTGCCTCGTCTCTTTTGGCGCGATCCCAACAGCAATGCTCCACTCTTGATCCGTGGGCAGCCTGTATGTTTTGCCCTCTTTCTGGCTCAGCCAGGCGCAGAACTTTTGCGCGTCATCCCAGCTCACTTTCATGACTGGGTGGCTTTCAGGGTTCTCCTTGGGCGTGAAACCCTCCACATTTTGATTTCTCCATATGCCACCCTCGTCATGGGCGTCGGTTGCATAGGCGAGATAGTCTTGGTATCGCGTCTCGTGGATGCAGAACAGCACGTCGGTGCCGGGAATAGGCACAAACTTCATGCCGAGCGTATTCAGAAAGGGCCGCCCTTTTGTCGCCAAAGCAGGCTGTGTGGTGGTGCTGCCGACAAAGAAAAAGCATCCCGCCGCAATGGCGAGAATCACGCCGACACCCGAGATGACCAGGGGGCTTTTGGACTTCTTCTTCGTCGAAGTCTGCAAGCTGGGCTTAGCGGCCTCTGCTGAAGTCACTGCATTGCCGTCTGGAACATAAGCCTGCTTGGCGGGAATATCCGCAACCTCCACCGCTGGAACAGCCATCAACTCTTCGCACATCGGACACGCGAAATGGGGTTGTCCCTGAAGTGCGGCGAGCACGTCAGGCGTGAGTTCCAAGATCTGGGAGCAGTGTGGGCAGGTGATTTTCATGACAGGGTTGAATGGCAGATCTAAGAGGGTTGGAACTGTCTCACTCCGGCTTCCGGGCAAGTTTCATGGCCTGCTCGACACTGGCGGGAGCCAGGGTGGAGAAGGGCACGGTGAAAAGCTGGCCGTCCTCCCGGCGGATCACGACGGCTTCGCCGGAGATCTCGACAAACTCCGCCCGAATGACCCGCCCATCCTGACTGGTCCAATCCGGCAGGGGCGTCTTCTCGGGAAGAGGGGCCGGTGCAACTTTGGCAGGAGCAGGTTCGCTCGCAGGCGTACCAGGGTCAGCATTCGGCGGGATCGAAGGAAGCCCCGCCGTTTCCGTCCGGGTGATCCTCTTTCCAGCCAACTGCCAGTAGAGAAGCCCCTTGCGTGCTTGGTCGGGGCTGGTGGAGGACACCACCTCAAAGCCTTGGACGACCATTGCCTCGCCATTCACCTGGGCCCAGGCATCCGGCGTTAGATAGGCACTGTAGGAACTCGTCAACCAGGCCAACAACTGCTGCCGGGAGCCGCCTCTTTCCTCGCCGAGACTCAGCACTTCGGCGCCGGCCTTTTGGGCCAGCTCCAGGATCTCATTCCAGGATCGCGATTCGCGGGTGACTCCGATGAAGCCTTCTCCATAGGGGCGGATCTCCGCGATGACTTCGAGATCATGGGCGCTCGCCAGCCCCGCCGCAATGATCTGGGTAAAGTAGGTGTTGTGGGTCTCGCGGTTGGTGATGGTCTGCTGTGAGTTGTAGACGTCTCCGGTCTTCCGATTGGCGAGGAAGAACACGAGGGCCCCGAGGATGAGCAGGGCAGTGCCACCAAGCACCAGCATGGTCGTGTTCAGGCTGTTGGTGGTGCGGAGAATGGCATGAGTGGTGGCCTGATCGTAGCCGGGGTGATCCTGATCAGCATCCGCCCCGATGAAGACCGCGCTCCTTACGGCGGCCGCGGGAACCGGCTCTGCCGCAGCAATTTCGGGAAGAACAATCGTCTGGACCACCGGCTGGGTGAGAATGCTGCATAAGTCGGAGCGGAGGTCCTCAGCGCTCTGGTAGCGCATTTCCCGATCCTCCCGCATGGCTTTGCCAATGATGGCATCCAGGCGAGGATCCAGTCCGGCAATCTGCAGAGAAGGCATTTCAAAGGCCCCATAAGGCACCTTGCCGGTGAGCATGTGGTAGAGCATGACCCCCACCGCATAGATATCGACCCGATGATCCACCTCCAACCCGTAAGTGAGAGACTCGGGTGCCAGGTAGTTCGGCGTGCCCATCACATTGCCACTGAGGGTGAGCTGGGAGGTCTGCCCCGCGT
>JADZAX010000636.1 GCA_020852405.1 Verrucomicrobiales bacterium | reverse complement strand
TCGACGAAAAGTCGGCAAACTGCATCTCGATGACCGGGCGCATTCCCTCGATGGCGGCCCCGATGGCGGCTCCGGCGATGGCATCTTCGCTGATGGGCGCATCCAGAACTCTGCCGGGGAAGCGTTCCGCCAAATTTTTCGTGGCTTTGAAGGCACCGCCGAATCCCGCGATGTCCTGGCCATAGAGGAACACTCTGTCATCCTCCATCAAAGCGCGCTCCAGGGCGCTTCTGATGGCCTCAAGGTAACTGATGCTGGAGTTGGCGGTGCGTTCAGGCAAGGTGGGCGCCCTCGGATAGTTGTTTGGTGGAAAGGGCATGCCAGGATTCCACAAAAGGATCCGGAGCCGGATCAGATTGGGCGGTGGCCAGAGCTTTCTCGATGCTCCCCTGGGCATGGGCGGTCCACTCTTCGATCTCCGCCACTGTCGCCCAGGATTGTTCGGCCAATTGCTGCTTCGCCAACTCCAGGCAATCCCCCCCGTAGGGAGCATCCTTGGCGCTGCTGGGAATGTAGCTGGCGTCGTCATGCTCACCGTGACCACAGCGCCTCAGCAGGTGACCGACCACCAGCTGCGGGCCATGACCGGTTCTGGCTCTTGCGATCGCGGTGGCGAACGTGTCCAAACAGGCCCCGAGATCGGTGCCGTCGATCGAATATCCTTCGACCCCGTAGCCGACGGCCCGGTCCGCAAGATCGGCGCAGGCGTATTGGCGGTCAGTCGGGGTGGAATAGGCAAATTGATTGTCGGCCACGGCAATGACCAGAGGCAGTTTTTCGACCGCCGCCTGGTTAAGGGCTTCATGGAACGCTCCGGTGGAAGTGCCACCATCACCGATCGTGGTGCCTCCCACGGCCCCGGTTTCCCCCCGGAACCGCTTGGCGATGAGCATGCCGTTGACGACACTGACCATCGCTCCGAGGTGGCTGATCATCGCGGGCATGCCCCGTCCGGGACGCCCCCGGTGAATGTTGCCATCCCGGCCTCTCATGGGTCCGTCCACGGCTCCGAGATAGGTCCGGGCAATGTCGATCAGGGTTTCTCCAAAGGCGAGCCGTCCGGCCATGTCCCGGATCAGCCCGGCAAAAATGTCCCCCTGGTCTCGGCGCAATTGGAGTCCCATGGCCGAGCTGAAAGCTTCCTGGCCTCTTCCCAAATAAACCCCTCCGACGATTTTGCCCGCGCGGTAGAGTCGGGCGATGCGTTCTTCGAGGAGACGCGAGAGCAGCATCCAACGGACGCAGCAACGGAAGCGTTCAGCCGGAGTGTCGTTCTCTTTCGAGAGGGGCGGTATGCCCGCGTCCAAGGCAAAGGGAGGCATGGCGGACTCTAAATACGCGAGGTCAGGGGAGGCAATTGGTTTTCACAAAAAAAGGCAAGGCCTCAATCGTGGGTTTTAAAAATGGGGGTAAGCAACTCCCGATAGGCTTCACCAGGGAGGAGAAACACGTCGGGGCTGCCCGCTTCGATCCCGTAGTAGTAACCTCCCCCCGCTGTGGCGAATTTGAATTCCTTGTCTACTTCGCGAGTGGCTTTCGCCGCTTTGTCATACTCTTTTGTCTTCAACGTCAATATCATGGAAGGTTTGGCGAGAGCCTGGTAGGCGCCGGTAAGCGCGGTCAGCCAATCCGTTGCCGTCAGGGAACCGGTCAGTTCGGCGATCCGGTTGGCAATGGCCGTGTCCAAGAGATCCCCCAGTGGTTTTCCTCCTTGGGTTCCGTTCCAAGTGTCAGAGCGGTAGTCGTAGTTCAACTCCAAAAGGGAGCCTTCCTGACCTGGCTGATCCCGGCGGATCTGGATCAGGCTGCTCCGGTTGAAATTCAACACCTTGAGGTTTCGCCATTTCAAAGGGTGGGTCGGGATCTGGCTCCTGAAAGCAGGAGACAGAGCGTAAATGAAGGGTTCCCCGGAAAAATTGGCGAAGAGCGTCGATTCATTGGTGCTCCCCAGGAGCAGCGTATAGGGAACGATTTTGGGGGGCGCCTTGGGGTCACCAGGGACGGGTTGGGCCAGCCCCAATGTCACGGTCAATGCGGGGGGATTCAGACCATACTGGCCCATTTGAGAGGGGGAGTCCGAAGCAAAATCGATGATTTTTTCTTCATTGATGGCATCAATCAGATGGTTGACCCTGGCTTGGTCCGCTAATTCCATTTGTCCATTGCGATGGGAACTCCAGATCACGCCTTCCTGCCCAGGAGAGGCCTGCAAATTCACATCCGGGTCTTCCCGGCTTTTGATTTCGATCTGCCGGATGAGGGAAGAAGGAATGCGGGCGAGATGGGAATCCCGGTAGCCTTTCGGCTCGGCGGGCAGGGTTGCCAAAAGATCGCTTTGCACCAGATACGTCGCTGGACGGTCTGAGACAGTGGCGGCAAGGGCGGCGCCTGCCCCGGCGGCCGGTGTGGGCTCCCCGTCCGGGGGAGGGGTTGGAAGCAGGGTGATGGACAGGGGCTGATCGATCCCTTGCAGCCGCATTTCAATGACTGCGGAGCCCGGAGGGAGAGGTGATCCCGCCGCCGGTATTTTCAATGCGTTGGAATTAATCACTTTGTCGATCCGCAGTGACGTGATGCCACTAATCAGCCGGTCCATGACGTCGAGATCGGCGCGCGATTGGATGGGGCGGGTGACCCGCCAGTTCGAGGGGCGGGGCAGGATCTGGCGCACGGCTTCAATTTCCCCTCCCGGCAGGCGGAGTCCGATATGAACAATGGCATCGGGTGGAATCAGAACCAGATGCTGGTCGCGCAGGGTGGAAACCGCATTCTCCAAAAAGCGTCGAGGATTTCCCATCACCACATGGGGCAGTTTCAGGTCGGTAGAAACATCGCCTTCCCGCGTGGCGTAGATCGTGTTTTCCAACGGCGAAGGCTTTCCGATGACGATGCGGTGTTTTCCATCCTCGGAAGATTGGGAGACTTCAGACTCCTGGATCAGGAGGGTGATGGCATCGTCCCCCTCAAGGCCGATTTTTGTGGCGGCCAGATCCGAGCCGACACTGGTTTCTTGGTCGCTTAGAACGTCCCGAATCGCGAGATGGGACAGCATGTCGAGGAGCGACTTCATGGCATCCGGATCTGCGCGATCCGCTTCCGGCTTGCTGAGAAACCAGAAGCCCTGTCGTTTGATCAGGACGGTATGATCTTTGCCATGGGTGATCTCCAACCGGTCAACTTTCTCTGGAGAAAAGGGCATGAGCACGGTGCCGGCCTGCGTTGTCCGGGCGTCGTCGCTGACGTTCCCCGGATTCGTCGCCGCCAGAATGAGGCCGAGGACGACCGAGACGAACAGCAGGGCGATGGTGGTGCGCAAACGCATGGGTGGAGGAAGGCGGTACGGATCAGGCTCGGCGCCTCAGCCAGACGACAAAAGCGGCGAGGAAGGCCAGTCCGGGCAGGACAAAAAGGGCCAATCCCTGCAACAGTCCGGACTGGGCACCGGAGATTTCCAGAGTGAAGGCAGAAGGGCGACGAGGGGAGATTCCTGAGAGGGAGGCACGATTGATGGTCCAGTTCAGTGATGCCATGAGGAAATCCGAGTTCACTTTGGCCGTGTTTCCTTTGGGGTCGATGATGTCCGGATTGGCCACCACCACCAGCCGGGAGGTTTTTTGCTCCAGTTTGGGATCATCGATTCGCCCTCGCTCCACCGAGGCTGCCAGAGAGATTGGGGCGCCGTGGTCCTGCTTGCTGTCGAAGACAAAGGGTTCCTGCAGAAAGTCGGTTTCTCCCCAGAACCGACCATCCGCGTAAAGGAGGGGCTGGGGATGGACGTTTTCCGAAAGCAGCAAAGGGTCCTCGGCAAAGACCTCCAGAGAGCGGGACTGACCATTGAGTCCTGTTGTCATCCCTACCAAGTCGCGGGTGATCGGCGAGCCCGGAATGAAAACAGCCGGCACCGTGTAGGTCACCCGCGGTGGAGATCCGGGAAGGGTGGTGGTGCTGAGAACCCGGTCCTTTCGGGGGTTGATGCCTTGGGAACGCAGGAAAGCTCCGAGATTCGGGGTGTCGGTGGCCGTGTCGAGAATGAGAACCAGGCCCATCCCCCGGTCCTGCCAAGCCTCTCTCACAATATCCATTTCCCGTTTCGTGAGGTCTTCTGTAATGCCGGGGATGATCAACGCATCCGCATCTTCCGGCATCCGGTCCCGGCCTTCCAGGGAAATGGCTTCAATACGGGCATTCTGGGAGGATGCCATTTTCCCGATGGTGTCCGCGATGGCAGCGACATCTTCAAATCGGCGCTTTCCCGCGAGAAGGTAGAGACTGCGTTGCTGGCTCTCCGAAACCTCCAGAACAGCGGCCGTCAGCACCTCCTCACCATGGAATTCAGTGATTCGGTTGTCCTGGGGATCCCTTTTCACCAGATCCTCGGCGGGGATGGCCCGCAGCCGGTCGGGGGTCATGACCACGATCATTTCTCTGTCAAAGCGGACTCCCCGCTGGTTGGTGAGGAGCGCGAGCCGGTCCCGGTCCCGTGCCAGGTCGAGGGTCTCCACTAGAACGTGGCCGTTGCCGAAACGCTCGTATTCCTTCGCCACTCCTCTGACATCATTGAAAAACTCCGAGCCGCGGATCAGGGCGGTCACGATCCGGACGTCTTTTCCGAGGCCGCCGAGAAAGTTCGTGGTCGTTGAGGAGAGGGTGAACCTGTGATCCCGGGTCAAATCGGCCCGCTGGGAATGTCGGCAACTCAGAAGGTTTGCCTGGAAAAAAACCACCACCATGAGGACAATTTGAATGATGGCATGTCCCGCAATATAGGACCGTTCACGTTCCCCCGAAAGTCCGCGCACTTTGGCGGCCAGCTCCTCCGCGGTCCGGACAAGTTTCTGGTAATATTCCTGAGGATGGATCGGCATCTTCTGGTGGTGGAAGGCGGAGGAGGGAAAGGGAGCAGTCGTCAGACGCGCCAGCGTCGGAATTCCAGAACGTGATGCGTCATCGCCAATAACAGGGCGGTGAAGCTCAGATAGTAGATAAAAGGGCGGGAGTCGATCAGGCCTTCAGAAAAAGAACGCATATGATCCACATTGGAAACGTAACCGAGTCCGGCGGTCATGAGCGAGCCGGGCATGCCTCCGAAGTATTGAAAGAAACCCAGGAAATAATGCAGCATGATGACCGCAAAACAGACCATGGCGGCAATGATCTGATTGGAGGTCATTGCCGAACAGAGGACTCCGAGAGCGATGTTGGCCATTCCAATGAGGACGAGCCCCACCGCGGCACCGAACAACGCCCCGCCATGGAAGGCCTCCGCCTGACCCGTAACGCCCCGGAAAAGCAGGAAGAGCAGGAACACTGGAACCAAGGCCGCCAGATAAACCGTCACGGTGGCGAAATACTTTGCCATCACCACTTGGAGGGTCCTCACCGGTGCCGTGAGGAGGGTCTCCAGGGTGCCCATCTTTTGCTCCTCGGCAAAGAGCCTCATCGTCAGCACCGGAAACAAAAAACAAAAACCCATCCAGAACCACCCGGAATCAAACAGGTTGTAAACCAGGCTCCGGGGTGTCACTGACATGCTCATGACCGTGACGATGCTGACAAAGAGCCAGGCATTGAGCAGGCCAAAAAGCCCAATGACCACGTAGGCCAGGGGGGAAGAGAAAAAGGAGCGCAACTCCTTGCTGAAGATGACGTAAAAAACGCGCATAAGTTCAGTTGGATTCCGCTCTCTCCTGATCCAAGGATTTGGTCAGACCAACAAACGCATCCTCCAAGGAGGCTGTGCGACGGGTCAATTCCCGGAGGGCCCATTTGCGGTCGACCACCAATTCGTGCAGCGCTTCCCGCAGATCGATGTTTGGCTCCGTGGCAATTTCGACCACGGTCCAGTCCCCTCGGGACATGACATGGGAGGCGCTTTCGACGCCGGGCATTTTTTCCAATTCCTCAAGAACCAGACTGGGAGCGGTTTTGACCTCGATCACCGTTTTTCCAGCGGCTCCAAGGCGGCGGATCAGGTTTTGAGGGGTGTCCGAGGCCTTGATGTGGCCGTGGTTGATGATGATGACCCGGCCGCAGGTGACCTCGACTTCCGAGAGGATGTGGGTCGAGATGAGGATGGTGTGCCGGTCTCCAAGCTGTTTGATCAGCTCCCGGACCTGCCGGATTTGGTTGGGATCGAGGCCGTTGGTCGGTTCGTCCAG
>JADZAX010000635.1 GCA_020852405.1 Verrucomicrobiales bacterium | reverse complement strand
CGGGAGCTGGAAAAGGCAAAGAAAGAAGCCGATATCGCGAACAGTTCAAAGAGTGAGTTTCTCGCCAAGATGACGCATGAACTGCGGACACCCCTCAATGCCATCATTGGTTTTTCCGAGTTGTTGTGCGACGATTCCGAGCTGACTTCGCGCCAGCGTGAGACGCTCGATATCATCAATCACAGTGGTGAACATTTGCTGGGGGTCATCAATGACATCCTCGAAGTCTCCAAAATTGAGGCTGGCAAGGTCGAATTGGTCACAGAACGCTTCAACCTTGGGAATCTGCTGACTTCCATTCATGAGATGCTGGCCTTCGGCATTCGGTCGAAGGGGTTGTCGTTTGAGGTGAACCGTTTTGGTGATCTTCCTTGCGAGATCCTTGCTGACAAAGCCAAGTTGCGTCAGATCATCATCAATCTCATCAGCAACGCGACCAAGTTCACCGAACATGGGAGAATCACGCTCTCCGTGCAGGCGGGGGCGCCGCAGGCCCCTCTCGGGGGGGGGGCTTCGGAAAAGGAGCGTTTGATTTTCTTTGAAGTTCGCGATACCGGGCCTGGCATTCCCAAGGAACAAATCCCCAAGCTGTTCGAAAATTTCTCCCAAACAGACACCGGTCAGCGTTCCCGTATGGGCACAGGACTAGGCCTCGCGATCTGCAAGGCGTTTGCCGAGCTCATGGGTGGGAGGGTCGAAGTGGAGAGTCTCGTGGGCGTTGGTTCTGCTTTCCGCTTTTTTATCCGTTGCACGGAAATGCTGGCCCCGCCGGAGATCAAAGTGGAAGTGCACCACGAACGTCCCTCGGCCCCCAAAGTCACTGGGCAAACCAAACGTCTTGTTCCCGGTCACCCGGAAATCCGCGTGCTCATTGCCGAGGACCAGCCGGCCAACCGACTCCTGGCCTCCCGCATTCTTTCGGCCGCCGGTTTCAAGCTGGCGGAAGCGGAGAACGGGGCCGAAGCCGTCAAGGAGTGTCGCGTTTTCAAACCCCATCTGGTTTTGATGGACGAGGAAATGCCGATCATGCGCGGCCGCGAGGCCATCAAAGCCATCCGGGCCGACACCTCCTTGCTCCAGCCGGTCATTATTTCGCTCACCGCATTTGCCCTGGACGACACCAAAGCCGCGGCCATTGAGGCAGGCAGTGATGACTTTTTGACCAAGCCGTTCCGCATTGACGCCTTGCTGAACATCCTCGCCAAGCACCTGCCGTTGACCTTTGAAGGTGATGAAGCTGAACTTGGCTCGGTCGCGGTGTCCTGAGGGTTGCCTTCCGGATCAGGTCTCCAGCAGGGCTTCTAACCGTTTGAAGGAAACCGGCTGAACCGTGCCCAATTCGGGAGCGAAGACCGAGACCCGGTATTCCTCCAGCATCCAGCGGTAAATCTCCTGGCGTCGGGCCGGGAGACGGTCTTCCCAACCTGTCACCGCGGCGATGAGACTGGCTTTCTCCGCATCCTTCCCTGGATGCAGGGCGGCGCGTTCCGCCCGGATTTTGATGGCTTTGAGAAAGCGCGGGACCTGGGCCAGTTGGCCGTGCGGCGTGCGGCTGAGCAGGTCCGGCGGCAGGAGGCGCCGCAGGTCGCTATCAAGCCCGGGGTAGCGGTTTGGTTTGGAAAGAATCTCGTGCCGTGCGGTCCCGATTTGTTTCAGCAGATCCCGAAGACGGTGGGCCAATGCCGGAAGCTTTCGCCGGACATCGTCGCACAGAGCTTCGAAGCGATCAGAACGCAAGGGATGGAGGGGCTCCAGCGCCAGAGAATGACGCAGCAGGTGCTCAACGGCCTGATCGGGGACCGGCTTGTTGTCCGGTGGCAGGTCGGTCACCGGTGGCGAGGTGATTTGTCTTCCTATGTGGGTCAGGGCGGAGCGGAAGTCCGCCGCCGGCGCGGCAGTCGGTTTGATGCCATCCTCTCCGAGGGGGGCAAGGCTACGAAGTTCCTTTTTCAGCCAAGCAATGTCACGACCCAGAAGGGCTTCGGCAAGTTGCCGCACCGCGGCGGGGGTCGAGTTTTCTGCTTCCTCCCGAGAGCGAAAGAGTCTCACCGAGATCCCTTCCCGGGTGACTGCCAGCCCTGGAAAGGCCTGCACTTTTTGTCCGGCAATTTCTTCGATGTCTACGGTTTCAGGCAGGTTTCCAAAGGACCACGAGGAAAGGCCATGCCTCTCCCAGTGACGAACCTCCCGGTCCCAGGCATCGGTTTTCACTGCTTTGGTTTTGGGTTTCATCGCCTCCCGCAGAACCTCGAGGTCTCGTCCGCTGGCCAGGAGTTGGTTTTTGGATCCCAGCACCTCGACTCTCGGCTGCAAGTGGGCCGGCAGTCGTGTCTCGGTCCAGTCGGAGGAACCCACTGCGACGCCATAGCGCTGGGTCACCTGGGCGGCCAGAGCCGTTCGGACAGGCCCGCGTCCCGGCAGGAATTCGCGGGCGATTTCACGGGCCTTGGACTCAATCGGCTGGAGTTTTTTTCGCAAGGATTTGGGAAGGCTGCGGAGGAGTTCCTCAATCTGACTTTCCCTCAATCCCGGCACCATCCACTGCACCTGGGCAGGCGAGAGATGCTCCACCATCGGCAATGGCACCTGAACGGTGACCCCATCCTCCTCCGCTCCCGGAGCATAGGCATAGCTGACTGGTAGCACGGAGTTTCCCAGATTGACCTCATCGGGGAAGAGGGCGGCATCCCATGCTTCATCCTCGGGATCCGCCAAATCTTCTTCGCTGGCGAACAGGAATTCTGGTTCGTCGGCGGACTGGGCTTTGAGGATCCTATTGAGGTCGTGCACGGAAGAAACAGCATTCAGTTTCCTTTCGTAGAAGGCTTGCAGTCGGTCTTCCAAAGCGAGCACGCGGCGGCTTCGGATCCGGCTTAGAATGGCCCGGAGTCGTTCGACCAGTTGCCGGTTTTTCGCGTGGAAGGCATGAGTGATGGTGGCATCACCCTCCACGAGGGCATGTTGAATGAACAACCGGGTCGCCTTGTG
>JADZAX010000634.1 GCA_020852405.1 Verrucomicrobiales bacterium | reverse complement strand
TTTGCCAAAGTGGACAAACGCGGCGGCAGCGAGGGGCGCTTTTTGCTCGATTACGCCAAGGGCACGCCAATCCAAACGCGTGTCGAACTGCCGGTGGATCCTGGTGGCGTGACCGAGCATTCTGCTTTTCTTCGCGCGGGCGAACCGGGCATGAAGCGTGCCCTGCGGGTGCTCTGGACGGACACTCGCAAAGCCATCATTGCAGAACCGGTGCGGGATAAGCTGGTCATCAGAAGCAAGCAACTCAGCAAGGAAATCCAAACGGGCATCGCCGCCAAGCAGGATGTCTCCGCATTTCAGACAGAACTTGCCAAGGTGAAAGAGGATCTTGCGTCCCTGAAGACCCCCGAGCGGATCTGGAATCCGGCACTCGATCGGACGCAGTTGCCGGTGCTGCATTTTGACAAGGTCGAAGTCGAAGGTCCCATCGAGTCCGAATGGCCACCGAAGAGCCACCAAGCCTTGTTCTTCGCCGGCGATGGGCGCTCTGATGAGGCTTATGTGCGTGAAATCTTCGCAAGGTTCCTCCCTCGGGCCTACCGGAGGCCTGTCAGTGGGCAGGAGGTGGAGTCTCTCGCCGCTGAGGTGTGGGAGGCGGTGCGGTCCAAACGGTTGACTTTCACCCAGGCGGTGCGGCAAGGCCTGGCGCGCGTCTTGTGCTCCAGCGGTTTCTGGTTCCTGGAGCGTGATGCCCCGTCGGCACCTGCTTACGCGCTGGCTTCCCGCCTCGGTTACTTCCTCTGGAGCACGATGCCGGACGACGAACTGCTCTCCCTTGCCGCCAGCGGCAATCTTGCCGACAAAACCGTGCTCGGCGCGCAGGTGGACCGCATGCTCAAGGATCCGCGCAGTGGTCAGTTGGTGAGAAATTTCGGGGGACAGTGGCTCGGGGTGCGGGAGTTTGGCAGTGTTGAACCAGCGAAGGATTACAAGGATTATGACGCCGCGCTCAAGGAAGCCGGTCGCGGGGAAGCCTATGCGTTTTTTGCCGAGGTTCTGCGGCAAAACCTGCCGGTGACCAATTTTATCGACAGTGATTTCGCCGTGTTGAATGAGCGCCTCGCCAAACACTACGGCATCGAAGGCGTCAGCGGGCCCGAGTTCCGGCGCGTGCCGCTCAAGCCGGAGCACCACCGCGGAGGGGTGCTCGGCATGGCCGGATTGCTCACCTATCTCGCGGACGGAACACGCACCCTGCCGATGCGCCGCGGCACCTGGGTGCTCGCCAATTTCTTCAACGACCCTCCGGGAAACCCGCCGGCAAATGCCGGTGAGATCCAGCCCAACACCGCCGGGCAAAATCTCACCGTCCGCGAACGACTGCAACGGCACCGCGACGAGGAGACCTGCGCCAGTTGCCACGCCAAACTCGATCCTTACGGACTGGCCCTGGAGAATTACGACGCCATCGGCGCCTGGCGTGACCGGGCGAACGGGGAAGGTTTCAAAGGGAAGAATGTTCCGATGATTGATGCCAGTGGCACTTTCCCGGATGGCAGGTCCTTCCAAACGATTGAGGAATACAAGGCTTTGCTGCTCGGGCAGAAAGACGCATTCGCCCGTTGTCTCGCCGTCAAAATGCTGACCTACGCCCTCTGCCGTCCCGTTGGTTACACGGATCACGGGACGGTGGATTCTCTCGTTGCCGGGTTGAAGCAGAACGAGTATCGAATTCAGGCCCTTGTCAAAGGCATCATTCTGTCACCCTCCTTTCAAACCAAATAGCCCCATGAAAAAACGCCCCGCGTCTGCTCCGCTGTCACGCCGAACGTTTCTGCGCGGCGCGGGCATCACTCTGTCGCTTCCCTGGCTCGAAGCCATGAGCGTGACTGCTCGGGGCGCTTCCACAGCGGGTTCCATCGCTGCCGGCGAGATCCCGAAGCGCGCCGTTTTCACCATGTGGGGACTGGGTTTGAACGGTCGCGACTTCACCCCCAAGGAGACTGGTGCGGACTACCCTCTTTCGCCGATATTGAAGCCGCTCGAGACGCACCGGCGCGACTTCAGCGTCATCAGCGGCCTCAAACTGACGCATTCGGGCGGGCACGGCGGGGACCGCACGTTCCTCACCGGGACCAACACGCATGAGGCCGGGTGCAAGCTGCGCGTTTCCTGCGACCAGGAACTCGCCGAGGCGCTGGGCAAGGTCACCCGCCACCCTTCGCTGGTGCTGGGCATCAAACGGGGCACGGGATTCGGCAATCCACAGGACAACACCCTCTCCTGGACGAAGAACGGCACCCCGATTCCCGCCGAGAACCGGCCGCATGTTTTGTTTGACCAGCTTTTCCGTCCTGACACCCCGGAATCACTGGCGGAGCGGGAGAGCGAGTTCGCCCGGCGCAGCAGCGTTCTGGATTCTGTGCGTGACGAAGCAAAGACGCTCGAAGCCTCCCTCGGCAAATTCGACCGCGAAAAACTCGACGAATATCTCACCGGCATCCGCGATCTGGAGAAAAAGATGCAGGAGGAGAAGAGCTGGTTGCACCAACCGAAGCCGCAGGTTCCGGCCATCGATTTCGGCACAGAGCAGGGCCTCGATCCTGAAAAGGGGGGGCTCGACTATCGCCGCTACCAACGGCTCATGTTCGATGTCATCACGCTCGCCCTGCAGACGGACAGCACCCGGGTCATCAGCTACCAACCCCGGATGGACAACAGTGACGGCACCGGCGCCTACAAAGCCTTGGGGAACCCCTACGGCTACCATGAGATGACCCACCACGGCGAGGATCCCGACAAGCTGAAATGGTTCACCCAGTCCGACATCTACTACATGGAGGAGTGGGCTTATTTTCTGGGCCGGTTGAAGTCGGTCAATGAAGGTCAGTCCACCCTGCTCGACCACTGCCTTGTCGCCTATGGCAGCACCGGAGGCAGCATCAACGCCCACGACAACCATCACCTGCCCGTCATGCTCGCCGGCGGCCGTGGTCTTGGCGTCACCCATCAGGGCCACATCCTCAGCGATGGCGACCGTCTGGGCAATCTGTGGCAGACTGTCTTCCATGTCATGGGGGTCCCTCTGCCGGAGCCTTTCCAAGGGGGGGAGGCGGATGGAACGGTCAAAGCTCTTCTCTGAAACGTATATGAATCGCATTACTGGCCGCCTTTTTGCGGCTTTCCTGTCCCTCTCCGCTCTGGCCGCCGCCAAGGACACACCGGAGGAAGAAGCGCGGCAGGAAAGCCTCCGCGCGGCGATTCCCTTGGGTGGCAACTTCCATCCGCAACCCACGGAAGGCATTTTTGTCGCCGCCGGACACAGCCTGAACGTCGTGGTCTCGCGCGATGATGGGGTGACTTGGCAGCAGGTCTTCTACGGCGCCCCCGGCGGTGACCATGGCCGCTGGGCGGTGTGGAATTCGGTTGCCCACACGAAGGGCGTGTTTGCCATTGCCTCTGGTTGGGGGGCGCCGGGCACGGTCATTGCCTCGGACGATGGAAAGAACTGGAGGCATCTCACCGACGGGAACCGGCAGCCTTCGAGAAAAGAGGGCAAGCCCTACGACATGCTGACGACAATGGAGTTTCTGGGGGTGGATGGTTCCTTCATCATGCCCTTGGAAGCGACACCGGATTTCGGGAAAACCTGGTTCCGCGCATCGGCCTATGGATTCAAGGATGCCGCCGGAAAGAACCTGAAGGTGGATCTGTCGCATCCGTCGCTTGCCTGTGGTGAACACGCTGGAGGAAAACGCATCATCGTGATTGGTGACCAGGGACCGGCCATTTTCAGCGACGATCTGGGCCGGACCTGGATCCCCCTCA
>JADZAX010000633.1 GCA_020852405.1 Verrucomicrobiales bacterium | reverse complement strand
TTCCTCCGCGCCCACGGCATCTCCTGAGGGCCACAGCGCGTCGACCTCTCCTCCCTGCCATGGACCGGTCCACTTTCCTCCAGCAGCTGCGGGAGGAAATGTCCACTCCCACACCGCCCCTCGTGGTCTGCGAGGGGCGCCACACTGTTGACGCCGCGCTGGCGGGAGGCTGGGTCTGCCTCGGAATCGGCCTCAGTGAGGGCTCCACCTGGGAACCTCCCCCGGGTCCCATCATCCACCGGCTGCCCGAAGCCGCGCTCGCGGACGCGATGGGGTATGATTTTCACCGTGGCGTCGTGGCTCTGGTGGAGCGTCCTCTGGGGACTGCCGCCGACTTGGGAGGATGGATGGACCAGGCAACGGCTCCTTGGACTCTCGTGCTCTGCCCCTGTCTCGCCGATGCCGCCAATGCCGGCGCCATCGTCCGGAATGCTGCCGCCTTGGGTGCCGATGGGGTTGTTTTCGGGCAGCGCGGGGCTTCACCGCTCGCCCGCAAAGCCATCCGTGCCTCTTCGGGAGCCCTCTTCCGACTTCCTCTCTGGTGCTGCGATCCCTTCGAGGCGGCCGGTCTGGCCCGACAGCACAGTGCCCGCATCATCGGCACCGCCTTGGAGGAGCGCGCCGTCCCGCTGGAGTGTTACCCTGCGCCGGCTGGCTCGTGGTTGCTCATCGTCGGTGCCGAGGCCGGAGGATTGAATGCTGATTGGTGCGCCTACTGCGACGATCTCGTCAGTATTCCCATGACCGCCGGGGTTGACTCTCTCAATGCGGGCGCTTCCACCGCGATTTTTCTCTGGGACCTTCTCCACCGTTCCCGGGCCACACTCTCATGAACCCGACCTTGCCGCCTTTCGTCACCCTCACCCATCCCGTTGCCGGTTATCCGGTTTATGAGATCGACCATCCCATCGTGCGTGCTCGTGTTGCCGGGCACGGCGCCCACCTGATGGAGTGGCAACCGGCCGGGCACGATCCGGTGCTCTACCTCAGCCCCCAGGCGGTGATGCGTGCCGGGAAAGCCATCCGGGGCGGTGTCCCGGTCTGCTGGCCGTGGTTCAATGCTCATCCCGACAGGGCCGATTTGCCATCGCATGGGTTGGCCCGGACGCGTTTCTGGGAGCCTGTTTCCTGCCTTTCCACTGACACCGGCGCCGAACTGGTCTTCACGCTGGCAGATGATGATCACACCCGCGCTCTCTGGCCCTGCGTGTTCCGCCTGACGTTGAGGATGCAGTTGGGCACTGATCTGCAGCTGTCGCTGCGGACGGAGAACCGTGGCCCGGAAGCCTTCGGGATCACCGAAGCTCTGCACAGCTATCTCGCGGTTGGTGACATCCGGCGGACCCGGATCGAAGGCCTCGCCGAAACGACCTATGTCGACACCGTGGGACTAGCGACCGGCCGCATTCAGTCGGGCGCGGTGGAGTTTTCCGGGGAGGTGGATCGGATCTACGCCAGTCACGGACCGGTGACTGTCCAGGACGCCTCTGGCAGGCGCGAAGTGCTGGTCGAGAATACGGGCAGCGGCTCGGTCGTGGTGTGGAATCCCTGGATCGAGAAAGCGGCGGCCCTCGCGGATCTGCCGGACGAGGATTTCGGCAGCTTTGTCTGTGTCGAGACCGCCAACGTCGGAGCCGCCCGGGTCATCGTTCCGCCCGGGGGGCACCATGAGTTGGGTCTGCGGATCTCGGTGCAGCGGATTGCTGAATGAGTCCGGCTTCCTCTTTGCCTGCCCTCGCGGTTCAGGGCCGCGGAAGCGCCGGAGGTTCCGCGATGGCCTCCCGGAGTCCGAACTGCCGCAACATTTCGGCATCGTGACCGTAGATGTCCTGATCGAAGCGCACCCGGCCGTCGTCCATGATGGTGCTGGTCCAGTAAATCAGATACACCGGGATGGGTGACTTCAGGTCCACTTTCCGGTTGGGCTGTTTGGCGTCCCGCATGGCAGTCTGGATGGTCCCCAGATTCCAGTCGCCGTTTGGTTTCAAAACGAAATCGGCGAGTTCATCGGGACGGGAGACCCTGACACAACCATGGCTGAAATCGCGGTCTGTCGCTTTGAAGAGATCGTGGTTGGGGGTGTCATGGAGATAGACTGAGTTGTCGTTGGGAAAAATGAACTTCACCAGTCCGAGGGCATTCTGTGATCCGGTGCCCTGACGAATGTTGAGATCTCCGGCAGCCACTTTGGCGAGGTTCTCCGGGGTTGCAGGCAGGACTTTGTCAGGGGTCACACCATAGGACGGAACGACCTCGTAGTTTCCTGCCGCCACGTATCCGGGATCCTTCAGCGCAGCAGGCACGACCTCGTTGCGAGCAATGGTGAGCGGCACATTCCAGTAGGGACGGAAATACAGATAGCGCATCCGTCCGTGGAAAACCGGAGTTTGGTGCAATCCCTTGATGCCAACGATGACCCGCATGGTGTCGAGAGACTGCCCGCCGGAGAACAGTCGCAGGGCGTTTTCCGCAATGTTGACCTCCAGATGGGGCGTGGTTTCATAGTCCCGGGGCATCCAGCGGAGCCGGTCGAGATTGATGATCAGGCTTTCCAGTCGGTGACTGATCGGATGGTTCAACTCAGTCAGGGTTTGCGGACCGATGACTGCATCGGGCTCGATCCCGTGGCGGAACTGATAGGACTTGAGACCCACCGCCGTCTCCGGATCGATGACCTTGAAGCGGCTCTTGGGCCCACCCGAGGCGAGGTCTCCCTCGGCTTGGAGCCGGGTCCTCAGCAGGGGAATGTCCGAATAGGGATCACCGGGCCCGATTGCTTTGGGAGGAGGGGGCAACGCTTTCCAGCCCCCCTGCCGTGCGATCTCGCGGTAACGGGCGAGGGTGGTGACCAGTTCCCGGTAGCGTGGATCTCGGGGCGGAGCCTCAGTGTCCAACCAGCGGGCAAAATTCCCGGGCCCCTGCTTCAAAGCCTCGTTGAGCATGGCCGCGGGAGTGACCGTGCGGGGGATTGCTTCCCATTTGGCATGCACCGTGAGGGGATCGACGAACCCGTAGGCGAGGCTTTGCACGGCATAGAGGGCGAGCCGGGTGGTGGTGATTTCGAGCCGAGCCGCAGCCGCGGCGGAAGGTGATTGTCCCTGCCAGCTCCGGCTCCAGCCTTCGAGATGGAACAGCTCGGGATACAACCCGTGGCGGTCAAGTCCGGCGATGAATTCGGTGAGGCCTTCCAGGTATTCGGCTTTCCAGACCGGTTCGAAATTCCGCCCGGCATACCATTTTTTGATGACTTCCGGTTCGCTTTCCAACTGGCGTCGCACTTCCGCCACGACCTCCTGCGGAGCCCGTGTCTGAGCGGGCAGTTCTTGTCCTTTCCCCAAGGAAACCAGGAGGAAAGTGGCTAGAAGACAGAGGGATCGGGGAAAGACATTCATCAGGGAGTTTCCAAGGATACCACCGATGTCGTCGGAACGCGACCCGTCTGCTGAGGGAGCTAGCACAGACCGACCGACTTGGAGAGGATTCGGAAGAGAGCGCACAAGTCCTACCGGAGGAATTCTGTCAGGCACAGCAGATCCTTGGCCCGGTGGGTTCCTTTGTCCGGAAACCGTCGGAGGAGCCATCAGCCGTGTCTTCGAAAACAGAAAAGGACGCGAAGATCGGGAAAAGGTGTCGGTAAAAGCAGACGGCCTGTTCACCAATCATCCGTGCGGAAGGGAGATGCCGGCAGGTCCGCTCCGTTGTATAGATTGAACTTGGGATCATCTTCCCAGGCATACCTCACGGCGACAGGATGAGGGGCGTCGGGGCTGCTGATGATGACCCTGCCGCCGTCGATGCGTGCCTTGGCGGTGTGCCATTGCTTGTCCTCCCCGGCAATCTGGAACCCGGTAACCTCGCCGCCTCCTTTGGCCTGCAGACCGTCGGCATGGTCAAATCTGACCACGATTTCGGACCCTTGTACTTCGTGCCCTGCTGGGAGCGGGCCGCTGAAGGGGAGATCCCGGCCATAAACGCGGGCCATAGCCCAGAGACCGAGCCGTCGGCCGACTTCCTGCTTGTTCTGCGGGTGGATATTGGTGGATTCGCCGAGATCAAGGGCGATAGCCATGCCCGTGTTCGGCACGGTGAGAGTTTTTAGCATGCTTTCGCGGACCTCGCGCCATCCGAGGAATCTTTCGTTGTGGAAATTGGGCAACTGCACCCAGGCGAATGGCAAATCGCCCCGGCCCCAGCGGGTCCTCCAATCCTCGATGAGCAGGGGCAACTGCTTCGCGTAGAGCTTCCCTCCGTCGACAGTGAAGGCATTCGACTCTCCCTGATACCAGATGGCGCCCCGGATTCCGTATCCGACCAGCGGAGCGATCTTGCCGTTGAAAAGGTTCCCGGGACCCGAGGTCCGGGGATCGGTGTTGGGATTGGGAGGATTCGGTGCTTGCGTGCCCTCCGCTTTCGCTTTGGCCACCGCTTCCTTCCATCCGGCGATTTCTTTTTCCTTGGCAGCTTTGGCGGTCACCGGATCATATCGTTTCATGACCGCGTCGAGAGAGTCAAAGCGGGCCTTCATTTCGGGCAGGGTTCGCTGGGCGTCGGGACTGATCCATGATTCGATCGGGGTCCCGCCGACGCAGGAAACAACCAACCCGACGGGTTTGCCAAGTTCCTGGTGCAGGTGCCGTCCGAAGAAATACGCGGTGGCAGAAAACGAGGCAATCGTCCCGGGACTGCAGACCAACCACTGGCCCCGCCCCTGTGACTGAGGTTCCCCGGCACCGCCGGAGGCTTCGTAAAACATGCGGAGGGCGGGGTGGTTGGCGGCAGGTTGTTCCTTCCCAAAATTCTGCGCCTGGGGCACCTTCCATGCCATGTTGGACTGACCTGAGCAGAGCCAGACTTCACCGATGAGCACATCTTGGACAGTGAGGGTGTTTGTTCCCTGAACGGTCATGGTCAGTGCTTCGCCGGAGGTGAGTCCGGCAAGTTTGACCGACCATTTTCCGTCCGGGCCCGTCGTGGTGGTCTGGGTTTGCCCCCCGATGGAGACGGTGACCTGTTCGCCGGGCGCAGCCCACCCCCAGACGGGGTTGGAGAGATCGGATTGGAGCACCATGTGGTCGGAGAAGACGGCCGGCAGGGTGACCCCGGCACGCCCCGTGACGGCGAGGCAGAGGGTGAGCAGGAGGAGCGAAAGCGTTTTCATGGAGAAGGGCTGATGGTGGAGGCATTCACGGGGGGATCGGACCGCATCCGGCGGGCCGGCCATGAACGAGGTGGAAGACACCCGGAGAATTACCCGAATGGGGCGGATCATGCCAGCACTTCCTGAATCACATTCCCTTCGACATTGGTGAGCCGCCTCTCAATGCCATTGTGGAAAAAGGTCAGTCTTTCGTGGTCGATCCCGAGCAGATGCAGGATCGTTGCGTTGAAATCATAGAGGGGGTGGATGTCCTGCACCGCTCTGCGCCCCAATTCATCGGTCACGCCATGGCTGACGCCCGGCTTCACCCCCGCACCGGTCAGCCAGCAGGTGAAGCCATCCGGATTATGGTCCCTTCCCTTTGCGCCTTTCTGGAACATTGGCATCCGGCCAAACTCCGTGCACCAGACCACCAGGGTGTTCTCCAACAACCCGCGCTCCCTCATGTCCCGGATCAAGGCGGCCGTCGGTTGATCCAAGATTCCGGCATGGACATCATACTGCTCTTTCAAAGCGCTGTGGCCATCCCAATTGAGCTTGCCTGCACTGGCGTAGGCACCGTTGAAAAGTTGCACAAAGCGAACCCCCCGTTCGATCAGTCGGCGGGCGAGGATGCAGTTGCGGGCGTAGGCGGCTTTGGTCGGGTTCGAAGGGTCATCCGCCCCGTAGCGTTTCAGAAGGTGGGCGGGCTCGGTGGAGAGATCGCCGATCTCCGGCACACTCAGCTGCATTCTGGCAGCGAGTTCGTAGCTGGCGATGCGGGCGGCGAGTTTTCCATCTCCCGGATTTTTCTCCAAATGGCGGGCGTTCATCCGTTGCAGAAGGGAACGGGCGGCCTGGTCGCGGGAACCGGTGATGGTTGGCGGTGGCGTGAGATGCCGGATCGGTTCGCTGGCGCTGAAGGGCGTTCCCTGAAACTCGGCCGGCAAAAATCCGGGACCCCAGTTGTTGACACTGGCTTGGGGCACACCGCGGGGATCGGGGATGGAGACGAAGGCCGGCAGATCCCTGTTTTCACTGCCCAGCGCGTAGGTCACCCAACCTCCCATGCTGGGAAACCCGTCCTGCACAAACCCGGTGGAGAGAACATTTTCCGCTGGGCCGTGAGTGTTCGACTTGCTTGTCAGTGAGTGAATGAAGGCGATCTCATCGGTCAACTCCGCAAGATGGGGGATCATGTCCGACACCCATTTTCCGGTCTGTCCCCGTTGCCGGAAGGTATATTGGGGCCGTGCCAGATTGCCTGCCGGCCCTTGGAATGTTACCGCCGGTCCGCCGACGAGGGGTTTGCCATCTTGTTTGATGAGTTCCGGTTTATAGTCCCAGGTCTCCAGCTGGCTGACCGCTCCGGCGCAAAATACCACCAGCACATTCATCGCTTTCGCAGGATGGTGCGGCAGTCTGGGGGCATAGGGTCGCGCCGGATCAATCAAGGGCCGCTCCGCCGCGAGCAGACCTTCCGCTCCGAGCAGTTGCGTGAGCGCGATGGAGCCGAGGGCCGTGGCGGACTTTCCCAAAAAGTGTCTCCGGTCGAGGAGATGGCGGCCGTTTGGGGTGAGATGTTCGGCGGGATCGGTCATGGCAGGAGAACAAACTCGTTACAATTGAAAAGGGCCCGACAGAGCGTCGGCAATCCCTCGCCGCTTACCACCTGGGCGGCATCGTTGGATTCAACGGGGTCAGGCTCCCGGCAGAGAGCGAGCAGGTAGGCCCGACGGATCTGCCCGGGAATGTCAGAACCTGCCTCGCTTTCGATCCTTTTGGCGAATGCTTCCGATTCGTCGAGGGTAAACCGGCTGTTAAACAGATTCAGCGCCTGAATCGGGGTCGTCGACTGGCGGCGCCGCGAAACGCTCTGGCCGGCGTCGGGACAGTCGAAGGCGCCGAACACGGATTCCCGCTCCATGCGGACCTTGTGGGCGTAGATCATGCGGCGCAAACCGTCACCGCTGAAGGATTCCACTGGCGGAAAGCCGCTCAATCCGCCGCGTGACTTGAAAAGATCGAAACCCGGTCCGCCGGTCTTCAGATCCAGCCTGCCACTCATCGCGAGCATGGAGTCGCGGATCGTCTCGGCCTCCAACCGCCGAGCGGGAAAGCGCCAGAGCAACCGCACATCGGCATCTTTGGCTTGCGCGGCCGGATCGATGTGTCCGGACTGTCGGTAGGTGGCAGACAGGGTGATCAGCCGTTGCAGCTGTTTCACGGACCAGCCTGACCGGATGAATTCCGTCGCCATCCAGTCGAGCAAGCCGGGATGTGAAGGCTTTGTTCCGGCATGGCCAAAATCGTTGGAACTGTCTACCAACCCGATCCCAAAATGTCCCTGCCAGATGCGGTTGACCATGACTCGGGCGGTCAGGGGATTCTCCGGGCGTGCGATCCACTCAGCCAGGGCAAGGCGTCGTGCGGACTCAGGGGCATCCTTCGGCAAGGTGAGATCACCCAGAGCGGCCACAACGGCGGGACTGACTTCATCTTTCGGCTGCTCGGGATCGCCCCGGTTGAGCAGATGCATCGGTTCAGGTGCTTTGAACTTTCCCGCATACACCATCTGCGCATCGCCAAGAGCTGCGATCCGGGCCTCGAGGGATTTCTTTTCCTCTAACAAATGACTGGCTTGATTCGCCTCTCCGGGATCGAGTCCGGTGAGGGAAAACGCCGCGGGCTTTTGCTCTGCGGGATCATACGGTGCCCGGTCGGTTGGATCGGCCAGAACCCGCCATTCTCCGGAATCTCTGGCCACTTCGATGACATAATCAAGAGGCAACCGGTCTTTGAGTTTGCCCTCCCGATCCCGTCCCCAGATGATGCGCTCGATGGTCGTTTCCCGGGGGAGCTCGATCATGATCCAGCCTTTGCCCACTTCATTGGACATCCAGCTCCGAGTGTTTCCATACTGGCCGTCGTTGATGTGCTTGAGTTCATGGCGGTTCGCCGAGACCCGGCTGCCGGAGGCGGTCGGCAGGGCGCCTTCGCTGGCCAGAGCCACGTTATTTCCGGAGGAATCAAACACCTCCAGTTCATCCAGACAGGGCTCGAGATTGTTGGTGTTGCGGATCGTGAACCGGACCCGACGGGCTTTGACCGGGGCAAAGCGCTCGGTGTTCTGCTCCGCATTCACCGGAGCCCGCTTGACCCCTGATCCGGCCAGCGGCACGAATTTGGCGAGCTGTTTTCCGATTTCATCCCGTCGGGTGGTGAGACGTTTGGCCTCCTGCCTGGCGGCTTCGGCACCGGGGGAGCGGAGGGGACGATCGCCGTATTCGACTCCGGCAAAAAAGGCCTGGAGCGAATAGTAATCCTTTGAAGTGATGGGATCGAATTTGTGGTCGTGACAGCGGGCGCAGCCGATGCTGAGGCCGAGAAATGCCTCTCCGGTGTTGATGACCATCTCACCCAGTTCGTCCTGGCGCGCGAGACGCTTGGAAGCATCGTCCTTGCCGATCTGGCCCGGCAGCAGAACGGCTGAGGTTACCAGGAAACCGGTTGCCGCATCCCGGTTCATCAGGTCGCCCGCGAGTTGCTCACGGATGAACTGGTCGTAGGGAGTGTCGTTGTTGAATGCCGCGATGACATAGTCCCGGTAGGGCCAGGCATTGGGCCGGGGCGTGTTCACTTCGAACCCGTGGGTGTCGGCGTAGCGCACCACATCCAGCCAGTGCTGTGCCCAGCGTTCACCATAGCGAGGTGATGCGAGCAACCGCTCCACCACTTCCAGAAAGGGCCGGTCAGTTCCCTGGTTCTGGCTGATCCGGGCCCTGAACCGCGCCGCTTCTTCCGGCGTGGGCGGCAACCCGGTGAGGTCCAACGTCACCCGCCGCAGCCAGACCAGAGGATCCGCGGGTGGGGAACGGTGCAGGCCCTGCTCGGCGAGTTTGTCATCGATGAAGTCGTCGATGGTCCTGCCTGGATTCTGCTTCTGGAGAGGCTTGAAACTCCAATGGTCCCGCTTGTCTTCCAGCTTTGCCAGATCCACGCCGTCCGGCCAGACCGCTCCTTGGTCGATCCACGCAGTGAGAGTCGCGATTTCCGCAACGCCCAGTCGTTCGCTCTTGGGGGGCATGACGTGGTCTTTGTCGTCGCCATTGACGAACCGGATCAGCGGGCTTCTCCCGGATTCCTTGGGAATGATGTCCGGTGCGTGGTCGATTCCGCCTTTGAAGGCTTCCGATTTGATGTCAAGCCTGAGGCCGGATTTCTGTTTTTCCGCACCGTGACAGGAATGGCAGTGCTCCTCAAAGATCGGCCTCACGTCACGCACAAAATCAACCTGACCGGCCTGTAGTGAAACCGGAAGGGCGATAAGCAAAGTGGTGGCTTGGAGGAAAATCCGGATCATCGGTGGGAGGTAGGGATCAGTGAACGCTGGAACCCGCCCAACGCCGGTTCAGTGATGCTGAACCAGCGCAACAAAAGAAGGTGCCGTTTTCGTGTAAAGCAATCATTCGCCTCTATCATTCCGCAGATTGGGTGGATTTGCCTCCGTTTTTTGACTTCTTCCCGGGAAGGGGGCGAATGTTCAGTCTCATGGCCTTCAGTGGGGGTGTTCTGATGGAGGGATGGGGGAATCCGTGTCACGTGTTTGGTCGTATCATCGTTATGCACCTTCGGCTTTTCCTATTTTTGACGGCTTGGGGAATGACAGGGATGGTTCCGGCCTCGGCCAGCGCAGAGGAAAACAAGGAGGCCATCCCTCCCGGGTCCGACCCTTTCGTTCGGGTCAATGTTTCCAAAAGCGCCGTTTCGTTCGAGATCCCCGAAAGCTGGGTTTCCGAAGTAAAGGAAGGCACGCTCCTTTTCCATGAGCCGGTGTCCCCGGGTGGAGCCGGGCCGGAGGCGACCCTCAGTCTGCAACTGATCGACAATTCCCAGGGGGCGTCAACCCTCCCGGAGCAGGTGGCCAAGCTCAAAACAGAGCTGAAGGGGTTGTCCGGGGTGGAGTATCTTGCGGACAAGGAAGAAGGTTTCGCCGGGCAGCCGGGGCACTTGATCTTGGGGACTTTTCTGTCAAAAGGAGGAGGCAAAACCGGCATGGTTTGGTGCCTCTTTTCCCGCAGCACCTACTTTTATTGGCTAGGGATGACCTTCCCTCCGGAAAAATGGTCCAACGGATATGCGGTGGTGATGGACCGGGTGAATTCCGGGTTTCAATTCACCCCGTTGCATGACGAGGCCATCCGCGCGACGGAGGAAGTCGTGGGTGGTTTCATGCGGGACATCCGCTCAGGGAAATGGGACGAAGCGTTTGCGCGCACGTCTGAGACGTTTCGCCGCAACACTCCCCGGCCTAATTTTGAATCGTTTGTCAAAGAGCAGGCTGCCTTTTCCTCGTTCCAGTCCTTCCGCTTTCTGGACAACACCGGCACATCCGAACAAAGGCAGCTCTGCGTCGAGCTGGGAGGGGTGGGCGGCAAAGGGATACCGATGATTTTTGTGGGGTTGGACCGGGTCGGTCAGACCGGGTTTTTGGTCTCTTCGTTTTATCTGACACTCGGACACCGGGTCGGTGATGTCGGGACTGCCTCTGAAAGGCCCGGATTCGCCAAGCTCGTCGACAAGAAGGCCGGCTTTTCCGGGTCTTTCCCGGAAAGTTGGATCGTGCTCCCGGAAGCGTTGTCCAATGGATACCGCATTGTCTTTCGTCGACCCGGCGGAGGTCTGGTCCGTCAGACGGAGGCCATCATCGTGACCATCGGACCCGGGGACATGACGCCTGCCCAGGCTCTGGAGTCCTATGTGGCGGGCTTCTCTGGGCGTCCGGGATACCAGCGGGCCAAAACTGAAAACAGTCGTTTGGGTGGCCGACCCGCCGCCGGGTCCTCCTTCACCCTAGAGCAGGAGGATGACCGGGGGTTGCACCATACGGTCAATCTGGTGACCACGGTGAAGTCCGCCAAGAATTCCATTGCGGCCATTCACGTCATGGTGGAAACGGAGGATTTCGAGAAGCGTTTCGAGGATCTGGTCCGGCCCGTTTTCGAAGATTTCCGTTTCGTGGAGTAGGTCCAGTCGGGCCTGGGATGACGCCTTTAGCCTGGTCTTGGAAGGGTCCGGTGCCGGCTCCCCCCCCGAAAAATTTCTCGCCAGACGGCCTTTTCAATACTTCAGTGACAGCCATGCCCGGCGATACTTCTCCTCTGCCAGACCCTTTCCGCGAAGCGCGCAACCGTTCCGGGGTGCTTGAGTGTCCGTTTCATGGGGAGAAAATCCACATGTTGTTGCGCCATGAGGATGTCCGGCAGGCGGCCAAGGACTGGCAGACCTTCAGTTCCGATGTTCCCTTCCGGGTTCCGATTCCCTCGGAAGAGGATGTCCGCTCGATGCGGCAACTGCCGATCGAGACCAATCCGCCAGAGCACACCGATTACCGCGCCATCGTCGAGCCGTTTTTCCAGCGTGCGAAAGAGCCCGCAATGATCGCTCAGGTGGAAGCCCTCCTCGGGAAAAAGCTGGCGGATGCGCTGGGGCGCCCGTCGATCGAGTTGGTTCATGGGTTCGCCTTGCCGGTTCAGTCGCATGCCCTCACCTATCTTTTGAATGTGCCGGAGTCCGAGGCCGAAACCTGGATCGGCTGGGGAATCCATGTCTTCCGGGTCACGGGTGGGTTGAAAAAAGGCATCGCTTTGGAGGACTATCTGCACGCGCAGTTCGACCGTGCGGTAGCGGATCCCGGGGAAGATTTCTTCAGTGCCCTGACTCAGGCGACCTACCGCGGGCGGCCGCTCACCCGTGAGGAGATGATGGGCTTCGCCAATCTCGCTTTTGCGGGCGGCCGCGACACGATCATCCACACCATCACCTGCGCTCTGGGCTATCTCGGACAGCATCCCGAAGCGCTCGAATATTTGCGGGAGGATCCGAAGAGGATCACGCTCGCGAGCGAGGAGTTCTTCCGGGTTTTCATGCCGCTGACCCACATCGGTCGGGTCTGCCCGGTGGACACCGGGGTCAATGGAGTCACCGTCAAAGCGGGCGAGCGCATTTCCCTCTGTTGGGCCTCGGCCAATCTGGACGAGAGAGCGTTTCCATCTCCCGATGAAGTGAGGCTCGACCGCAAGCCGAACCCCCATCTTTCCTTCGGTTTCGGCGCGCATCTTTGCCTGGGGGCCCCGCACGCCCGGCTCATCCTCCGCACGCTGCTGCGACTATGCTGCGAGCGTGTCAAACGGATCACCGTTCTTGAGGCTGAAGAACGCATCGAACATGAGGCGGTCTACGACCGGCCTCTCGGCTACGAGGTCTTGAAAGTGGCCTTCACTCCGCTGTGAGCGATCTCTTCTGACCGAGTATTACGGTGCGACAAAGGTAGGACGAAAGGTCTGCCATCGCGGCTTGTCTTCTACTGCGAAGAGCGGGCCCAACTTCTTGCTTGAGCTGGCCTTGGACGATGCGGGGAGCCTTAGTTTCCGTTGAGAATGTGGTTCACCTGCGCAGCCGTGAACTGGCCCAGAGTGGATGCCAGTTTGTCGGAGTAGTTAGCATACTGTTCGGGGCTGGCCCCGGAGTCCTGGGCTATCGATTCCGCGATGGCTGCCGATTGCGAACTGCCGCTGGAATTCTTGATCTTGTCCTTTTGGTCTTTGTTGGCCTTGTGTTGATTGCTCAGCTTTTTCACCTGCTTCTGATCATCCTTTTCATCGGCAAAACCGGGCGAGGCCCACCCCAGAGTTGTCAGGGTCAGAAGGCAGACGGCCACCCACTCTGAGCGGAACAACCTCGGGAGAGGAAGCTGGCCACGCGAAGAGCGCTTGGGAAGGGCTCTGAATTGGGATGCTTTCATCACAAAAGAAAGATAGCAGAAATTATAAAATTTTCAAACAAATATCTAATTTGCAATATTTATCGAGATTTTTGTGATTGCGCTGATCGAATCCTTTATGGTCCGGCGAGAGCTGACGAAATGCTGGCGGCCACTTGGGAAGCCAGCCGGGCGGAGCCTTCGGGCTTGAAATGAACGTCGTTCGGTTGCTGCATCTCTGCCACTGAGGGGGTGATTGCTGCGTTGAGGTCATCAATGGCGACGCCATTCTCCCGCATCACTTTTTCCGCAATCGCATTGTACTGGTCCACGCTGCCAAAGCGACGGTTGGGGGCGAGGACACCTCCATTGGGGACCGGCGTGGTACTGGCCCAGATCAGTTTGGCACCGGTTGCCTGCAGCTGCCTGACCAATTCGCGGAGGTTTTTTTCATACGTCTCAGGCGTGGCGTGCCGGATTCCTTCCGGGGGTAGTTTCAGGTCGTGGAGTCCAAAATTGAAGTGAATGACCTCCCAAGGGCCGTTCCCCAGCCATGCTTTGAGAGATTGGAGGCCGGTGCTGGTGGCGCTGCAGTTGGTCGGCGGTCGGTGCACATTGGCTTTGCTCCGGAGCAGTTCGCGCACCGGCAGGGTGTAGCCCATGGAAATGGAATCACCGATCAACAGCACTCGGGGCAGTCCCGCGATGTCTTCGACGGGAAGGAACTCCGGCGGCACGGTCGGTTTTGCCTTGGCAGGAGATGCCTCGTCCGCGCTGCAAAGGGCGGTGGCCAGGGCAAGGAAGACGGCGCAGAGAGCGGGCTTCATGTCCACATTGCCGGCGACTTCAGATCAGTTCCTTGATCGGCTTGGCGTTGCCTTCCACGAGATGCTGGGGGCGGCCCTGCAGGTCGTTCACCGTGGTATTGACGACATCGATGCCGAGATTGTGGTAGAGCGTTGCGAAAACTTCCGAGAAGGTGACCGGCCGATCGACGGCTTCGCCTCCCAAGCGGTCTGTGGCTCCGATGACCTGCCCCGTCTGCATTCCCCCGCCGGCCATCAGGGCCATGGCGACCCGGGGCCAGTGATCCCGGCCAACTTGGTTGCTGATCATGGGCGTGCGCCCGAATTCCCCCCAGACGAGCACTGTGGTGTCCTGGTCGAGCCCGCGATCATGGAGATCGTCCACCAGAGCGGTGATGGCTTGGTCGAAGATCGGAAAGTCCTCCTTTTCGCGTCGGAAAATCTCGTTCCCTTTGCCGCCGTGCCAATCCCACTTGCTATAATTGACCGTCACCACACGGGCGCCCGCTTCGACAAGTCGGCGTGCCGCGAGGAAACTCTGGGGGACCCGCGGAGCGCCGTTGCCATCGATGCGTTTGACATCATCCCCGGTCCCATAACGTGCCACCACCTTTGGATCCTCCTTGGAGAGATCGAGCGCGTCGCCCAGCATGGAAGAGGTGAGAATTCCCATGGCCTGCTGGTTGAACGTGTCCAGCCCCTCCATCTGTCCGCTCGCATCCGCCGCCCGGCGGAACTGGTCGACACTCTGGAGGAGCCGTGTCCGGTCGGCCAAGCGGTCCAGCGTGATGCCCTGCAAGGCCATGTCGGAGCGGGTCGGGCCCATGGGACGGAAGGAGGCCTGCCCCGCGCCAAGCATGCCCGGTCCGGGTTCATTGTAGGGGCCATGGGTGCAGTCATAGCAGAGACTCACAAAGGGAGGTGCCTGCTCGTGGACAGGTCCCTGGATGGCGCTGACGACGCTCCCAAAGGGAGCGAATCCACCCGATGGCGCTGGAGCGTCCTGGGGTTTCCGACCGGTGTAACACTGAAACGCATCGTGCCCGCCCTGGGCTCCGACAAGGGAGCGGATGACGGCGAACTTGTTCATCCGCTTGGCCATCAGGGGAAACAACTCACAGATCTCGATGCCCGGGACATTGGTGCCGATGGGGCGGAAAGGGCCTGAAATTTCGGAAGGCGCGTCGGGCTTCAGGTCGAACATATCCTGATGGGGCGGGCCTCCGACCAGATAAATCAGAATAACCGATTTGTGGGATTTCCGAATGCCCGCCCGGGACTCCAAAGCGAGCAGTTGGGGAAGGGAAAGCCCCAAGCCGGCGGCGGTGCCGGCAAGTCCGCCTACTCGGAGAAAGTTGCGACGGCTCAGGCCATCGCAGAATGGAGAGGTCCGGGAGTTCGGGGCGAAGATCTTGAGCATGACCAGATATCATGACGGATTCCCGAGTCGTTGGCAATCCGGACCTTGGCGGATGTGCGTGAGGCCGATGGTCCTGACCGGCAGGACTCTGAATCCGGCTCGGCGCTGGTTCCAGTGCGATGATGGGATCCGTCTTCTCCGTCCCAATCAGGGCAGGGTCTGGAGACGGATTCGGCGGTATTCCATCTGGCCACGGTCGCCTTCCAGTCCCACCGGGCCAGTGGTCGGGAGCTTCAGGGCTTCCTCCAGCACCTCACCGTTGCAGGTGCAGTGGGCCACGCCATCTTTCACGGTGACTTCCATCGCGTTCCAATCTTGGGGCTTGTACTGCTTCAGATCTTTGTAGGGACCGGCGAGCGGGTAGTCGCGGCATTGCAACTGGGGTTTGCGGATGAAAACCCCGCTGTCGGCATTGGGAGTGGCCCGGAATTCCAGACGCAGGACAAAATTCTGCGTGAATTCCCGGGTCGTCCACAGCTGGGCCACCTTGCGGCCCTCTGGCGGGGTTTTGACCACGATCCGGCCGTGGATCGCCTCGTAGCGGCCGTCGCTGCTGGAGGCTTTTCCATCAAAGGTTTCCAGGACCACACCTTCTTTGGTGCGGAAACCCCAGCCCGTGAGGTCGTGGCCATTGAACAAACTCTCGAAGCCAGCCTCCGCTTTGAACGTGTCCTCTTCCGTTTCACTGAAACCGAGAGTCGCAAATATCGGACGCAACGCGGCGGCCCATTTCGCATAGCCCGCCTGATTCGGGTGCAGCAGGTCGGGGAATTCCTCCACCTTGGAATCGCCCTGTGGATTGGCAAAAAGCGTCCATGTTTCGATCAGGATGACCTGGGGATCACCTTTGACAGCGGCGGCATAGAGCTCGTTGATTTTTTTGATCTGGTCGGCCGGCCGTTTTTTCGAGGCGCTGCTGGGGAAAACCTGGCAGAGCACGATGGGCATGTCGGGATGGTGCGCCTTCAAGGCCGCGAGAATCAGTTTGAGATTGCCCGCGATCACCTCCGGGGTGGCTCCTTCCTCAAGGTCGTTCGTCCCCATCAGCAGGACCACAGCCTTCGGCTTGAGCGAGAGGACATCTTCCTGGAGTCGGATCAGCATGCCGCGGGTCGTGTCTCCGCTGATGCCGCGATTCGCCACCTTGAGCGGCCCGAAGCTTCCCCCCATGGCCTCGCCCCATCCCTGGGTGATGGAGTCGCCGAGAAACACCACCGCTCCTTGGTCTTTTTCGACCTGCTGGGCCCAAGTTCCGCGGCGGTCCTGCCAGAGTTTCGAGAACCACGGATACCGGCGGATTGGACCGGCTCCCGGCAGACCGTCGTCCGTGGCCGGGATTTGCAAATGCGGGTCCGCTTTGGCCTGGGCATGGACCGCTCCGGGGAACAGCGGGACAGTGGCAAAAAGGCTGAAGGAACCAAGGGCGATGAGGAGGGTGCGTTTCATGGGGATGGCCTGCAAGGCCCGGGATTGTGCCCCCCGGAACGGGGTTCTGGCAAGCCCGGATTCGCGCCCCGGAGGGATTCGCAGGAGAGGCGGGATCACAGCCGCCGCCCCTCTGTCTTGACGCGGTTGTCTGGTGGCCGGATACTGAGTGATGTGCCTTTTCCCCCGTATGGCCCGGTTCCTCGGGACCTTTGTGTGTTTCGCTTCCCTGACCCAGGCTATTGAGGTTCCCCTTCGCATCAATGCCGGAGGGCCGTCTCTGGGTGAAAAGGATTCACCGAATTACTGGGTCAGTGATCGGGAGTTTGTCGAAGGTGGGGATTCCTTTTCCTTCGGGGGCAAGCACGACACCCGCCACGCGGAAGACCCCGGTCCGGCGAAGCTCTACCAGACCGTCCGTCACCGTGACCATACCTACACCATCAAGGGACTGAAGGAAGGTCTCTACCGGGTGCGTTTTCATTTCATCGATGGCAAAGACAGCGGCAAGCGGGCCATGGATTACCGTATCGACGGTGCCTTGGTGATCAACAACTTCAGCCCGGCACGGGCCGCCGGCGGAATGCGTCAGGTCCACATCATCGAGGTTTTGGCCACCGTCCAGAAACGCGAACCGTTGGTGATCCGGTGTCTTGCGGACAAAGGGGACGATGTCTTCGAGGCCGGTTTGGAGATTCTCCCCGACACCGGGGAAAGGTTGCCTCCACCGGCAGCCGGTCCCCGCCCGGATCCGGGTGCGGCTTCTACTGCCTCCGCGATTCAGGAGCTGACGGGGGCTCCGACGCGTTTCGTCTGGTCTCAGTCGAGCCGGGGCCACCATTCCGTCGGTCCCAAAGACCGAGTGCGGTTGATGGCTTTCGACACCGAAGATGGGTTTGGCGAGCGACTGTTGCTGCCCGATGAGGCGGCCTATGCCAAACCTTTGTTCACGCCTGATGGTCTTGCTGTCGTGTTCACCGACCGGAAAAAACGCACCATTTTCCGGATCGATTGGGACGGAACCCACCTGACCGACCTCGGGCCCGGCTATGCTACCGATGTTTGGCGGGATCCTGCCACCGGCCGGGATTGGGTCTATTTCCGGGGCGGCGATGGGGCCAAAGCGGACGCCATTCTGCGTCGGCCGATGGATGGGGGTGGCAAGGACCAGGTGGTATGGGACCACACAGAGAACGGCCACCAAGTGATGCCCTGGTTCCAGCTGTCCGCCGATGGCCTGCGCTTTTCGGACGCCTTCCCCTGGCCCCGGTGCGGCACCGGGGATCTGACAGGGGATGACTGGGAGCAGCTTGCCACCGGCTGTTGGCCCGGAATCGCCCCCGACAACAGCTACCGCAGTTTTGTATTCGCGGGCAGCCACACGGAGGTCACCATGTTCGAAAGCGGAGGCGCCCGTCCGCGGAAGATTAACCTCTCCAAGGTCCCCGGGCGGGAGGGGCGCAAGCTCTACTTCCCCCGTTGGAGCAATGACGTGCGCTTCCTTACCGTGTCTTCCCCGGAGGACGATCCCAAAGCGGAACTATATGTGGGAAAATTCGACCCGAAATGGGATCGGGTGGAGTCCTGGGTTCAGGTCACCCACAATCAACGGGCGGATATTTTTGGCGACGCTTGGATTCGCCCTGACAAAACCCCCGCGCCCGGCTCTGTGGCGGTTTCAGGTGCGCCCCTTCGCGCCCGGCCGGTTCCTGATTCGGGTCCCGCGATGGGAAATTCCTGGCCGGGGACAAACGAGGGACTGATCTGGATCTGGGATAATGCCAAAGCCAAAAATGAAGCTCCCA
>JADZAX010000632.1 GCA_020852405.1 Verrucomicrobiales bacterium | reverse complement strand
TCGCTCGCTGATCGATCTTACCGGCGGGTTGCCGCAATCAAGTTCGGGGCGAGTGCGGAAAGGTTCTCTACGACGCCGAAATCGGCGGTAACTGGATCAAAACCGTACCGCGGCGGCGCAGGGTGTTTCCGATCCCCAACTGAACCTTTCAGCGGCGGCGCGAAACGATTCCGCTGCGGATCAGAACGATTCTGTCGTGGCGCAGAACCTCTCCGCAGGGCGAAAAAATGGGGGATCCCATTCTGCGTGGCGCGGAATCGTTCTGCGCGGCGCAGATCGAGTCGATTTTGGGCGGATTCAGCCCAAAAAGTGGCTTTGGGACCGCGAATGAACGGGAACAAACCCAAATTCTGAGCGGCCGTGACAAAGATCGAAGGGGTCTCGCATCTTGACAGCATGATTGTTTCGCATCATGATGCCAGCATGAGAACCACCGTGACTTTGGATGGGGATGTGGAGCGGATGCTGCGCGAGGCGATGCACCGGTCGCGCCAGTCGTTCAAGCAGACCCTCAATGGAGCCCTGCGGGCCGGTCTCAGCGGCATGGGGGCGCGGGTGGAGACGAAGCCTTTCATCGTCCAGGCGCGTCCGCTCGGTCTGCGCGCGGGGATCGATCCCGCCGGGTTGAACCGCCTCTCGGATGATCTGGAGGTGGACGCCTTTCTGGAGAAGCAGACCCGTCTGCCGCAGCCATGATCCTCCCGGATATCAACCTGCTGCTCTATGCTTATGATGCGGCCTCGCCCTTTCATGCGAAGGCCGCCGGCTGGTGGCAGGAATGCCTGTCCGGCAGCGAGGCGGTGGGATTGCCGCCAGTGGTGGTGTTCGGCTTTGTGCGCCTCGCCACCAACGCCCGCGTCTTCATGGATCCGATGACTCCGACCGAGGCGGCGCAGCATGTGCGGTCCTGGCTGGCGCAACCGGTGGTGCGGGTGCTCGATGCTCCGGCTGATTCGATCGAGCCGGTGTTGACCGCACTGGAGAAGCTCGGCACGGCGGGAAATCTCGTCACCGACGCGCAGATCGCGGCGCTCGCCCTCGAATACGAGGCCGTGCTGCACACCAACGACACGGACTTTCTGCGCTTCGAAGGCCTGCGGTGGTTCAATCCCCTGACCGGCGCGGCCAGTGCGCGGGGTGGCAGATAGTTTGCAAGCGAGACCATCCCCACCGCGAAATCGCCGAAGCCTTTTCGCAGTCGGCGCTTGTCGAGCGTGGGCGTTACGAGGATGGTGAGGCCAGCGATTTGGTCGATCCGTGCCAAACCCGATGCCACGAAAGCCAGTGACCCACCCGAATCTGAGTCCGCCGCGGCCGCGACCCAATGCCGTCTGGGCGAATGGGCCGAAGAAATGATGGCTCTCGCCAACGGACTGCGTGGGCAGGTGGCGAGCTTCGGTCCGGACGGGGAGGACAGCCTTTGCCAGATCGAGATCGCGGTCCGCCGCATCCATGATGAAACTGCCGCCTTTCGCGCGGCGAAACCGGGCGGCGGAGCGATCGGGCAGGCTCTGCGCCACGACTTCAACAACTGGATCCAGTCGGCGAAGGGCAATGCCACCCTGATCCTGATGGAACCGACGGTAACGGAGCCTGCGCGGGATCGATTGACCCGGCTCGGTGAAGTGGCGCGGTTGTTTTCACGGCAGATGGCGTCATAACGCGGGGCTTTGACCGACAACCCCTATTTCGCGGCCAAATAGTCGGCCATCTCCTTCTTTGCATACTGGCGAAGTTGCGGAACCTGGGGTTTTCTGATGCCCGTTCCCATGAACACCCCCGGTTCATCGTTTTCGCACTCTCTCCACCCCTTTCCGGGCCCGCTCACTCCAACCCATGGAGCGGAGCTTACCGTGCCGGCGGTGGATGCCTCGGTGGTGTGGGGCGTCCTCTCGGTGCGGGGGCCTTTGCTGACGGTGCGGTCGGGAGAGACACTCTGGGTGCTGCGCGCCGGAGCCGATCCGCGGGCCTGGAAGAAGCCGCTCGACCGGCACGGCAACAGCCTCGTTCCCTGGGAGCCGGCCCGTCCGCCGCTGAACGAACTGCTGCGGGTGCCGGCGGCATTTCCGCCGACGGCCGGAACCATCATCGAAGAGTGTCGTCGGTCACTGGATCTACCGGCTGACTGGAGCGAGGAAGTCAGGGAGGCGAGGGAGGGGGGCTGGGCAGGGCGCTCCAGAGAGGAATGGGACGAGGACGATCAGACTTGTGAGGGCATTCCTTTTCAGGTCGGGCACTACAAAGGGACGAGCCCCTTTCCCTGGTCCTGGGTGCCGGGTGAAGGCGAGCGCCGGATGCGCCGGCAGGCGCCGGATCCAGATTCGATCGGCTGGTATGGCGAACGCCCACCCTCGGAGCGGGAATGGAAACGCATTCCTCCGGGCGGAAGCTTGTTGGAGGTGCGGGAGCCGCCGACCTCGCTGAGCAACAGCACCTACGTCAGGCTCCGGTCAGCGATCCGGCGGACCCGGCTGCTGCGGCGCCATCTGCCGGACTGGGCGGCGCTCTTCCCCGACGGGGCGATGGACTTCGTGGAGCGGCATCGTTTTTCGAACCGCCGCTGGCACCTGATCAATCTCTGGTTGCGGGTGCCGGGCGGCCGTGAGCTTTGGGACGACATCCCGGCGCTGGCTTGGCTGGCGGCGTCTTCGTGGCTTTACAAGGCCAAGCCGGTGAAGCGGCCCTTCCGCAGTCTGCGTGCCCTGGTGAAAAAGCCGCGCGCCTGCCTGCTGCGCTGGCTCGATCTGCCGGCGGGCGACGGCACGCTGACCCTGCTGCGATCGATCAAGCCCTCGCTGATGAATCCCAAATTTGCCCACGCCCTTTGCCGGGTGCTGCGCGACGAGGACAAGCGCCGGGCCTGGCGCAATCTGCCCAGGCCTATTTCCGGTGTGGAGCTGCGCCTGCTGGCCTACGATTTGCCCATTTCCTTTCCGATCCTGCGGCTGATCAACGAGGGAAAAGGCGTGGGCCATGCCCTGCGGCGGCAACCGGCCAAGCGGGTCTATGTCGATTGTCTCAAAATGATCCGCACGCTCGAAGGTGATGCTGATTTTCGACCGGCCCTGGCGCGGGTTCATTCGGGCGAGAGGTTGGTGGCGTTTCACGATGAGTTGGTTCGCGATCTGGGCGGCTTTGAGCGTCTCTTTCAGATGCAACGAGGCGAGAGGATCGATCGCGCCGGGCTGGATCATCCGCCTGTGCCTGCGCCGATCCCCCCGGCTCCGGGAATGCATCCGCTGGGCACCTGGTCCGAGTTGCAGGCCGAAGGCCGCTGGATGCGCCATTGTTTGGCGGGCTATGATCGGGAGGTCGCGGGCGGCGGCTTTTATGCCTATGCCATCCTGCATCCCCGGTGGGGCCGGGCCACTTTGGGCATTCGGAAGTCTCTCGGCAGGAAGTGGCAGATCGCCGATCTGAGAGGACGGATGAATGAGGAGGTGTGCGAAGAGTTGGAAGTCTGGGTCGAGGACTGGCTGGAGACGGCAAACCAAGCGTCGAACCGCCCCGGACCCGACCTGATGGTGACACCGGCGGGGAGTTTGAACGCCGAAGCCCAGGCACGGCCAGAGTGGATCGGTCTTGATGATGTTGGCACGCCGGTTGCGCTCCATTTCCCGCCAGAGTTTGAAGTCGATCCGCTGATCGACGAGGCTCTTCAGTTGTTCCGAACCCGCCTGATCAAGGAAAGGGCCGAAAGGAATGGGCAGGACAAAGGGAACGAAGGCACCGGAATGCTGGAGGAACAGGACAGATCGGACTGGGGAGACGACATTCCGTTTTGAAGCGACATTCTCACTGTGCGCATGACACCCCGGGACCCCATTCTCTTTCTCGATTTCGACGGCGTGCTCAATCACGACCAGTGGGTGCGGGTGCACGGGGAATTCTCGTTTTGTCCGACGAACGTGGCCTGGGTCAATGCCATCGTCGCCGCGACCGGTGCCGGGATCGTGGTGAGTTCCGACTGGCGG
>JADZAX010000631.1 GCA_020852405.1 Verrucomicrobiales bacterium | reverse complement strand
TGCTGCGGCGGCGGGCCTCGACTCTGCTCAGTGTGGCGACCCAGGGAATGGCCCGGACCCAGCAGCGGCTGCGCCTCGAATACCGGCCCATCCTGATGACGAGCACCACCGGGCGCTCCGCCGACCCGGTGCCGTTCCTGTACACCCAGCACGATCTCGACAATCTCGCCATCACCGGGACCCGGCTGATGCAAATCTGCCGTTCCGATGCCGATTTCCGGCATCTCAACATGTTTCCCTTTGCCCCGCATCTCGCGTTCTGGCAGACCCACTACGCCGGGCTGGGATTCAACGCCTTCTGCCTCAGCACGGGAGGAGGCAAGGTGATGGGCACGGACGGCAACGTGAAGCTGCTGGAAAAGATCCAGCCCGACGCCCTGATCGGCATGCCGACTTTCATTTACCACGTGCTGCAACAGGCCGTCTCGCAGGGACTGAAAAGCCCCAACCTGAAGCGGGTCGTCCTCGGCGGAGAAAAAGCCCCCGAAGGAATGCGGCGCAAGCTGCGGTCCCTCTGCGAGGAACTCGGCAGTCCCGGGGCCTTGGTCATGGGCACCTACGGTTTCACCGAATGCAAGACGGCCTGGCCGGAATGCCCGCCTCCCGATGGGGCGGAATCCAGCGGCTACCACCTCTACCCGGATCTCGGCCTGGTTGAGATCGTCCATCCCGAGACTGGCAAGCAGGTTGGGGAAGGGGAGCCTGGGGAGATCGTTTACACCCCGCTCGACAGCCGGGGCACCGTGGTGCTGCGCTACCGCACCGGGGACCACATCTCCGGCGGCCTTGTTCACGAGCCCTGTCCCCACTGCGGGCGGAATCTGCCCCGTCTGCTGGGACGTATCTCACGGGTCACCGACGTGCGCAGCCTGAACATCGACAAGATCAAGGGCACTCTGGTGAATTTCAACGACCTCGAAAATCTGCTCGACGATCTGGATGACCTGGGGGCCTGGCAGATCGAAATCCGAAAGCGGAACAATGATCCCCTGGAGTGCGACGAACTGGTGGTGCACGCCCAGGCCAAAGATTCCTCCACCAATCTTGAGGCTCTGACCCGTAGCATCCAACGCCGTTTTGTTGACGCGACGGAGATCAGTCCCAATGGAGTGGTCTACCACAACGCCGAAGAAATGCAGGATCTCCAGGGGGTCGGACGATCCTTGAAGGAGGAGAAAGTCGCCGACCGGCGCCCCAAGCCCGCATCCACACACTGAAATCACACACTCATGGCAAGCTCGGACAATCAATTGGTCATCCTCGACGGAGTGCGCACACCCTTTGCCCGGATGGGGAGCGATCTCGCCGGGATCGATGCGGTGGAACTCGGACGCCAGGCCGTGGTGGCGCTGCTGGCCCGGACCGGGCTGGACCCGGACCTGGTCGATGAAACCATCTTCGGCTGTGTCTCCCAACCCGCCGAGGCCGCCAACATTGCCAGGGTCATCGCGCTGCGGGCCGGCATTCCCAAAAGCAAACCGGCGATGACGGTCCACCGGAACTGTGCGTCCTCGCTCGAGAGTCTGACCAGTGCCGCCGAGAAAATGGCCGCCGGTCGGGGGCAGATCTACATCGTCGGGGGGACCGAGAGCATGTCCCGGATTCCGTTTTACTACCCCCAGGCGACCGCCGAGAAATTCACGGCCCTGAGCCGAGCCCGGTCGCTGGGACAACGGATCGCTTTGATGGCGAAATTCCGCCCCGCCGATTTCGCGCCCAGGATTGGCTTAAAAATGGGTCTGACGGATCCCGTGGTCGGTCTCAACATGGGGGAAACCGCTGAAGTGCTGGCCCGGGAACTCGGGATCACCCGGAGAGAGCAGGATGCCTTTGCCCTCGCCTCCCATCTCAAGGCTTGCGCTTCCAGTGGGAAGTTGGCCGAGGAGATCGCGCCCTTTTACCTGCCCGATTCCATGGCTGGATTCATGGCGGAAGACAATGGGCCCCGGGCCAATCAAACTCCGGAAGCGCTCGCGAAACTGAAATCGGTCTTTGAACCCGGGACCGGCACGGTGACCGCCGGGAACAGTTCCCAGATCACCGACGGAGCCGTGGCCCTGCTCGTGGCAACGCGGCGTCGGGCGGAATCGCTGGGCCTTCAGCCCCTCGGGCGGCTCGTCGACTATGCCTGGTGGGGATGCGATCCGGAACGGATGGGACTGGGACCAGTCGGGGCGATCCGGCGGGTGGCGGCGACGTCCGGGCTGCGGCCCGACCAGGCCGACACCATCGAGATCAATGAGGCGTTTGCCGCCCAGGTGCTCGGGGTGGCCAAAAAGCTCGCCAGCGAAGATGCCTCCCTCACCATTCCGATGGAGAAACTCAATCCCAACGGCGGCGCCATTGCCCTCGGCCACCCGGTCGGCGCCACCGGCGGGCGGCTCATTCTCACCGCGTTGAAAGAACTGGCCCGCAATGGCGGCAAAAGGGCCCTCGTTTCCCTCTGCATCGGCGGCGGGCAGGGCGGCGCCGCCTGGTTCGAGCGGGAAGCCTGAACGCCCACAGTCATCAGTCCACGATTCCCACCATGTCATCGCTTTTCACCAGCACCTTCTCTGACGGCCGGTTTACGATCACCTTTGATCGTCCCGATTCCGCCGCCAACATTTTCGATCCCGCCACGTTGCAGGCCCTCGAAGAATTGGTCGACTCCGTGACGCGTCTGCCGTCGGCCAAATCCCTGGTTTTCCGCACCGCCAAAGACAGCATCTTCGTCGCCGGAGCCGACCTCAATGTGCTGGAGAACGCCTCTCCGGAAGATCTGGAGATGTTTCTCATCCAGGGACAACGGGTCTTTCAAAAAATCGCGGGACTGTCCTGCATCACGGTGGCGGAAATTCACGGCGCCTGTCTCGGAGGCGGTTGCGAACTGGCCCTGGCCTGCGACTGGCGGGTGGCTAGTGACGACCGGTCGACGAAGATCGGCCTGCCGGAAACCCAGCTCGGCATTCTGCCCGCCTGGGGAGGCTCGTCCCGTCTGCCCCGGCTCATCGGATTGCCCGCAGCGCTGGATCTCATTCTCGGGGGAAAACAGCTGGCTGGGCGCCAGGCCAAAAAACTGGGACTGGTCGATGGAGTCGCCGCAAGGGAGCGCCTCGGAACGCTCACGGATCAGCTCCTCGCCAAAGGCAAGCCAAAGCGGCCCTCGCACTGGCTGACCAACAATCCGCTTTCCGCTCTGGTGATCCGCCGGGTGGCCGGCGGTAAAGCCCAGGCCCGGTCCCGAGGAAACTATCCCGCCATCGATGCCGCGCTCCAGGTGGTTTCGCAGGCGGTTTCGGGATCCCTCACTGACTCCATGACCCGTGAGCGGGCGGCGGTCCGCATTCTCGCGACCTCGCCGGAAGCCCGCCAATTGCTGCGGGTGTTCCACCTTCAGGAACGGGCCCGCAAGTTCCACTTCTCCCCGGACCCCGTCACCCCGAACACCGTCTCCCGGGTCGCCGTGATTGGCGCCGGGGTCATGGGATCGGGCATCGCCCAATGGCTCGCCGCACGGAAGATCCCGGTGCTACTGCGGGACATTGATCCTGCGCGGGTGGGAGCCGGCCTGCGCTCGGTGAAGCAGTTGTTCAGCGATGCGGTGAAACACCGGGTCTTCACCGAAACGGAAGCCCACCGGCTCTCCGGGAATGTCATTCCTTCAGCGACAGTGGTGCCGATGCAGAGCATCGATCTCGTCATCGAGGCGGCGGTCGAAGATCTGGAGATCAAACGAAAGATTTTCCGGGACCTCGCCGGACGGACCCGCGCCGACACGATTCTCGCGACCAACACCTCGGCCCTGCCGGTTTCCCAATTGGCTGAAGATTCGGAAATCGGACGACGGGACCGGCTCATTGGCCTGCATTTCTTCAACCCCGTGGCGCGGATGCAGTTGGTTGAAATCGTGACCACTCCGCACACCTCCCCCGAGGTCGTGGAAACCGCGCTGGCCTTTGTCCGGAAGCTCGGCAAGCTCCCGGTGGTCGTGGGGGACCGCCCCGGTTTTCTCGTCAACCGCATTCTGATGCCCTATCTGATCGAGGCGGGTCGTCTGTTCGATGCGGGGTGGGACGCCAAACTGATCGATGAGGCGATGCTCGATTTCGGCATGCCGATGGGCCCACTGCGGCTGCTCGACGAAGTAGGACTGGATGTGGCTCTCCACGTCGCTCACACCATGCAGGGCGCCTTCGGGGATCGGTTTGCGATTCCGCAGATCCTCGATCGCCTCGTGCAGAATGGTTTTTTCGGCCGCAAGACCGGCGAGGGGATCTTCGAACACAAGAAGTCCAAAGGGAAGACCGTGAGCGACAACGCCCTTGTCCGACGGGCCCACGGCACGGCTCCGGCCAATCTTCCGGAAAAAACTGCCGTGGCCGAACGATTGGCTCTCCTCATGGTCAACGAAGCGACCCGCTGCCTGGAAGAAGGCGTGGCCCACAGCGAGGACGACGTGGATTTTGCGATGATCTTCGGGACCGGATTCGCCCCGTTCCGCGGAGGCCCCATCGCCTGGGCCAAGGCGCTCGGGTGGCCCGTGGTGCGCGAGAAGCTGGAAGCCCTCGCCGCGCGGGAAGGCGAGGCCTTTACCCCTTCGGATTGGATCCGCAGCCAACCCGGCTGAAAATCACCCTGCCACCAAGCGCACCAGCCAGGGGGCGAGGGCCCGCAGGACGGCGGTCAGGATCCCCGCCATGGCGAGGCTCGCCACGATGACGAACCCCCCTTCGAACAGGATCAGAGCCCGGAGGCTGGAGGCATCGGCCCCGATGGCCTTGAGGCTGTCAAATTCGCGCTGGCGGAGCCGATGGGAGAGGGCGAACACCAGGGCTGAGATGAGCAACGCGGCTCCCGCGACCAGAGCGAGCGCCGCGACCACGACATCGCGGATCTGGAACACGGTGGTGAAAAGATTGTCCATCACCAACGGAGGCTCCACCAGTTGGACCTCACCTTTGCGGTCCTGATAGCGCCCAAGGAGGATGGTCTTGCCTTTGTGGTCACGGGGCAGGATGATGGCCGAAGTCAGCGGGAAATCCTCGGGATCCCCATGGAAATGGAACGAGGCGACATTTTCCGGGGTGATTTCATTGTATTCGACGACCGAGGCATTGAGCGTCAGCGTGCCGTCTTTGGCTTTGCCGAGGACTTCATTGTCCGAAACTTTGGTCGCATCCTGATGGCCATGGGCCAGTCCGGAGATGACCCAGGTTGTTTTCACATCGGTGAAGATGGCCCGGTCATCCGCTCCGCCGGTGGGTGCCAGCACCCCGGTGACCCGCATTTTCAAAGGATACACCCCGGCCATGTCAAAGAGCGCTTCCGGCGAGGAAATGACATGATCCCCCGGGCCGAGCCCCCACTGGCGGGCCACGGAGGCCCCGAGGACACAATCACCGAGACGCACCATCTGGCTGCCCTGCGTGACCGAAAGATGGCGGAACGTGAAGTAATCGAGAGAGGTCCCGACAATGCGGTGACCACGGGCGTGGTAGCGCGCATTGAGCGGGATGGCATGGCACCAGTCTCCCTCCCTCGTCTCATGCATCTGCCTCATCGTGAGCGGTGCCAGTTCCGGTTGGTTGAAATAGAGACCATTGAAGACGAGTTCCAACGGGCTGCCGGGAGCCCCGAGAAGGAGGGGAGTTTCGACCGCGCGGGTCCGGAGCCGGGTTTCTGCCTGACTCACAAAGAGCGAGACCCCGATGGGAAGGAACACCGCCAGGGTCAACGCGCCGGTGAGGAGGGCGGTTTTGGCTTTGTGACGCTGGAGATGCCGCCACCCGAGATAAAGACTGCCGCTGATCTTCATACCGTGGGAGTGATCGTGACCAGACTGCCGAGATCGACCACCCGGTCAAATCCCGCCAAGGTTCCGTGGTCATGGGTGACCATGACCAGCGCGGCACCGACACCGGCGGACTGCTCACGAAGCAGGGCCACGCTGCGCGTCTGGTTCGCCGGATCGAGGCTCGCGGTGGGTTCATCGGCAAGGACCAATCCGGGCTTGGTCACAAGGGCCCGGCAGATGGCGACCCGTTGGCGTTCCCCCTGGGACATCGACCGGGGATGACGTGGGAGGAAATCGCCGATGCCCACCGCAGTGGCGAGAGTTCGGGCCCGCTCCCGGACGGCATCGTCGAGCGTCAATCCGTCACTGAGGTAGTAGGGCAGCAGAATGTTGTCCTCAACCGAGAGATAATCGACCAATTCAAACTCCTGGAAAACCATGCCGATGCGGGAAGCCCGAAATCGTTGGCGCTGCGGCAGCGGAAGGGAGGAGAGGGTGTGGTCGGCAACTCGGATGGCTCCTTCGGCGGGAACCAGAATACCGGCGATGAGCTTGAGGAGGGTGCTTTTTCCACAACCACTCGGCCCGACAATGGCGACGGACTGTCCTTCCGCGACCTCAAACGAAGCGACCCGGAGCGAAAACTCACCGGCGGGATATTGGAAAAGAAGACCGTCGCAGTGAACCATGGGGCTCAGGAAGCAGAGGACTGTGAGGAAGGAGGCGGCAAGGGCCAGATGCGCTGAAGACTTTCGGCCCGGAGCCACCCGCGGATATTACCCGGAATTTCCACCCGCACCCAGGGACCTCGATCCTCCACGATGCGGAGTTCCGAGCCGGGAGGCAATTCAATGACGGTCTTGGCATCCGCCAGGGGACTGGTCAATGCGCTTACATCCGGAGCGGTTACGATGGCTCTGCTTTCCACTGCCAGACGGGTCATTCGGGCGCGAAAGCCCCACAGAAAGAACCCCGCGATCACCAGGAAGCAGGCCGCCGCCAATAGAAAAACGGGGCGCCAGGTCCTCCAGGAGCGGATCACCAGCAGGGTCACGATGCAGATCAGGGCGATCCAAAGCGCTGCGATTCCCATGCCCCCAAGCTGGTTGGCAGTGAATCGGAGCCACCAACTGTCGAGACCCGTCGCCTCGAATTCCAAAAAGGCGATCTGGGATCGGAGGAACTTTAGATTCTGCCGCACCTCGGGATGATCCGGTTGGAGCACCAGCACCCGTTGATACCAAAGCATCGCTTCGCCGGGACGACCGAGGCGGTAGAGGGAGTTGCCCAGATTGTAAAACACATCGGGCGAGACATTGCGGAATTGCTCGGCAATCTGGCGATAATTGGCCTCGGCGGTGGCATAATCCCCGTTTTCATAGGCCGTGTTGGCCGTGATGAACAGCACCGCGGGCTCCTGCGCGGAGAGGGAGTCGGGGGCAAAGCCGGCAAACAGGAAAGCTGCCAGCCCGGCCAGGATCGGTCGATTGCAGAGAGAAAATGGCATCAGCGGGGAAGGGCAGAAGCAAGTTGGTCAAGTTCACGGATCCATCCGGCAAGTTCAGTGTCCGAAAGCGGCTGGTTGGGACGGGATTGCGCCTCTGGCCCATAGAGCGTCTGCTGGGCGCGCGCGGACAATTGATCGATCGCAGCCAAGGATTCGGCGGAGGATTTCTGGTGCACCGCTTGATGGCGCAGCTGGGTCAGACAGGCCAGCACTGCTTGCAGGAAAGGAACCCTCCGGGCCCGGGTTTCGGGGACGTCGACTTTGTGCCGGAGGGATCGATAGCTTTCCGGCGCGGCAACTT
>JADZAX010000630.1 GCA_020852405.1 Verrucomicrobiales bacterium | reverse complement strand
GGCGACCGAGAAAAATCCGGTGAAGAGATGCCACTGGGTCCAGGTGGAGACTTTCAGGAGGGGCAGGAACGGCAGTTTTTTACGGGCATTGAAGAGGGTCAATCCCAACAACACCAGCAGCAGAAGCAGCCCGGTGTAGACCGCGGTGGGACGCAAGGCCTCATCCAGGAGATGGCAAAGCAGGACCAGAAGACCGACCAGTGCGAGAAGCAACGATCCTTGGATCAAACGGCGCTGGCGGAAGGTTCCTTTCATCGGGTCAACCAGGATGCAAGGCGGTCAGTGTCCCGCATATCCATCCGCACCAGGGCGTCGTGGGGACAGGCCCGCTCACAGGCGGGACCTCCGACATGCTCCTGACAAAGATCGCATTTGGTGGCACGGAGAATGGGGCCCGCCGCCGGCTGCGGCACCGGACGGCCCTGGGCATCACGCACCACCGTCCCGTCGGCGTCGACGGCCACCGGGTATTGCGGCTGGCCCTTGGGATCGCGGATTTCCACCATCTGAATGTTGTCGTAAGGACAATTGTCGGCGCAGCTGGCGCAGCCGATACAGGTGTCGTCATTGATCACAACCTGCCCGCTTTCCTGACGGTGAATGGCCCCGGTGGGACAGGGAATCATGCAGATGGGGTCATGGCAGTGCATGCAGGCCTGCACCATCTGGATGCTTTCTATACGGTGGCCCTGGCGGATGAACCGCGGATTGCCATCGTGGGTCGAGGCACAGGCCCGCACGCAATCGTCGCAGCGGGTGCAGCGATCGAGATCGATCAGCATGGTCGCACTGCCGTTGAGGGTGCGTTGATCGAGGAAAAACTCCAGCACGCCGGGACCGATTTGACGGCGGAGACCTTCCGGCCCCGCTCCGGGAGCCCGGGGTCCCCGGTCCCGTTCGGGGGTATATTCCTTGATTTGGGAAGGCGTCAGAGTTGGCAAAACCACCCGCTCCATCAGTTCGGTCGGCAGCAGGAGCACATCGACATACCCGACGGCCCGCAACGAGTAGCGGGCCGGCATCGGATCGGACGGGTTCCGATGGTTGTGAAGAATCTCCCGCAGTCCGTAATGCTGGCCTTTGCCCAGATAGGCGACGGTCTGCTCGCTGTGATTATAGAGACGGCTGACCCGGACGAAACCACCGCGGATCACGAGCAAGCCATTCACATAGTCCCCCTCCCGCTGGATCAGTGGCTCGGATTGAAGAGCCGCCGCACCCGGACCGGCTTCTCGCATTTCCCGGAAACTGCCGTACCAGTCAAAGCTGCCGTAGCGCTCCAGCTTGGTCGCTTGGGCGATCTCCGTCAACGCGGGCCGGGGCACGCGTTGGAGAATGTCGATCTGGTTGAGCAGAGGGATGAGACCATTTTCCCGGAAGCGGGCTTCGATCTGCTGGTTGAATTCCGGGGCAAAGTTCATCAGGTCCCGCAGACCCTGCCACCTGATTTCGAGGATTTCGGTCCCGTCTTCGGCAGCGATCACCGTGGCGGTCCGGGGAGTCCGGCCCAACGCTGCCAGTTCGCCGAAGATTTCTCCCACCGGCACGACCGCAGTGCGGCGGTCATTCAGAAGCCGTGGCACGTCCTGCAGGAATACCCCCGGAGAGGCCTGCCGGGAAAACTCCCGCTCGGTGTGGTGGACCCGCCTTTCAGGAATGCCCTTAATAGAGAGCGCCCGGGCCAGCGTCCGCCAAAGACTGCGCCGCTTCGGCTGCCCACGGCCCAGACTGCGGCGGGGCAGATTATCCAGCACCACCGTGGCGCTGCCGCTCAGAACTAGAAAGGCGGAGTTCCCGTAGTCCCCTTCCCTGACGACAATCTGGTTGGCCCGGCACTGGATCAATCGGGCGTCATTCTGCAGCAGTCCGGTCAGTGGCAAGTGCCGGGGAAATCTCCCGGCATCCATGGCGGCGAAAGGCTCCTTGGTCAGCAACGACGCCACCACACCGGCCGACATGCCCGGATCAAAGGGAGCGTCCCATCGTTGCGGTCTCTCTGCCGTTTGATTTGCCACGTGATGTTTCTTCGGCGCCCGGGAGTCCAAAAAGGGGCAGGCTCTGAAAATGAAGGGAGCAGCGGCACGTTTCAAGTCCAATCCCACTGGATGTGTCTTTTCCCCGCCTCTGGACAGGTGCCGATACCTGAAAACCTCCAGGTACGATCAACCGCTCTGTTCCGCCAGCCAAGGAAACGACACTTTAAATGTGGACCACGAGCAATGCTTCAAATTTACTGATTTCTTATTTTTATCGATTTTTTGCTGGATTTTATGGTAACGACTCTTATGATCATCCGCAAGCGCCCTGATTTACCATAGTGGCATAAGTTATTCACAGGCTTCCTTGGTTTTTCTGCTGCTGATCACTCTCAGGCATCGATGTCGTTTTCATTTCGAAATCTATTCGGACAAAAAACGGGTGACTCCGGAGAGGCGCCGACATCGACATCTGCGCCGGCGAATCCTCAAATCGCCACAAATCCGATGCCCATCAGCGGAGGATCGTTTGAGCCCATGTTTGCCTCCCAGCCCTTTTTGCGCGCATCGGGAGGCGACCAGACCGGCACTTGGGCTCAGTCGCCCCCGGCCCAACGGGGCACACCCCAGACTTACACGGTGCGTGAGTTGCTGCCCTTCATTCCCAAAGCACTCGCCGCCGGTCATGATCTCCCGCCCGGGCAAACCTTCACGGTGATGCTTCCGGAAAATGGATCCACCGACACGAAGCTTTCCAATCTCTACCAGGCCTGTCCTCAACTTTTTGCGGTGGAAATCTCTCCGATCAATGACGCCCCGATCTCTCTCCCGGCCCCCGGGAGCTGGCTCGGCGCCGCTGCCGCCGACCGCGCCACTTCGCTCGGCTTTGGATCAGGTCCCGCTTTCAACGGGGTTTCGGGTCCCTGGCAGCCACCGGGCCCCACCACGGGCGGACCGACGCCCTTTGAATCCGCCGGCAATCCCTTCGGCTCCGTCGAGGCCTTCTCATCTGCCGAGGAAACCGACAATCCTTTCGGCTCCGCGGAGATGGGCAACCCCTTCCAGTCCGACACTCTCGCTCCTCCTCCGGGAGGCTTGGTTTCCCCCTCTGGCCCCTGGGGCACGCCACCACAGGCTGAGTCAGCACCATGGGCGTCCCCTGCCAGCGCCCCGGCCCCACGGCAACCCGCTGTGACCGAAAGCCAAAATTGGGGGAGCCTGTTTTCCCCACCAGCGGCTCCGGAGCGGAGTTCGCGTCAGGAAATGCTGGCCCAGTTGCCGGAACCCAAATCCTCCCACCAGGGCAAAACCGTCGAACTGAATATCCGCAGTCTGCTCTCAGGAGTCCCCCAGGCGCTGTTGGGGGTCTCCACTCTGAACATTCCCAATGGGGCCACGGCGGTATTTTCGGCGGACATGATCCGGGTGCAGGCTTCCTTGCCCAATCCGAGCCTGACGCTGGAGGAACTCGCCGGGGCCTGTGATCCGTCGGTCCGCGCCATGCTGATGCCCGGGAACCTCCAAACCCGGATTCCCCTGCCCCAGAATGATCTTTTCCATGCCCTGGCAGAAGACTCCGGGCCGGACTACCTGCCCCCGGCCGCGGCCCCCCAATCCAACGTTCCCTCGTGGATGTTGGATCAGGAGACCGCCGCAAGCCCTCCTTGGGCCGACCCGGATGTGAGGCCTCCCACTTCACCCGGAGCTCACGGCGCTCCTGAGGTCTTGGCTCCACCGACTCCTCCCCAAACTCCCCCGGTTGCCACCCCGGCTTTCGAGACGCCTTTTTCGTCCTTCGCCCGAGCGGAATCCCAAGCGGGCCCCGCGGGGCCAGCGTCGCTCCCGGCTTTTGCTGAATCCGCCCCGAGTGCCGCCCCGAGCGGTAACCAAGTTCCTCTCCCGGCGAATTTCAGCTTCCAACCGCCAGCCTCACGCGCCGCCAGCCCGTGGGAGAGCCCGACGCCGTCCAACGCCCTCCCCGCCACCCCGCCCATCACTGCGGCGGCCCCGCAAAGTCTCGACGAGGTGTTCAAGCAGCCATGGCCGGCCGCCCCGCTTCCGGAACCAGTGGAACAGGCACCCATTGCCGCCGCCGCTCCAGTGTTCACTCCGGCTCCCCAGACGGAATTCCGGCCGACTCCGGCTCCGGTGCCTGAAGCGATGCCAGAAACCGAAAGAGACGAGCCGGTCTGGCAGGGATTCCTTGATCCCGTGCTTCCGGAGTCAGTCCCGGCCCCCCTGCCAGCAGTGGCTTCGGATCCAGGGGCGAGCCAGGATTTGGATCTGGGCCCCGCCTTGCAGGAAGACTCCCCTTTTGGCGAAAGCACCGCCGCCAGTCCATGGGCCGTGCCCGCGGCACCAGAACCGGCATCCGGAGGGATCCTGACAGAACCCGGCGCCAAGAATCCTGCTCCCGCCCAGATCAACAGTCTCTGGGGACCAGCCGCGCCTTCCAAGGGGAAGGCCGCCCCTCCCGTCGATCCATTTGGGGGCATCTTCAACACCAAACCCGAACCGGCCGGAGCCGATCCGACCAGCCCGGACGGTGACCAACTCGACGACCTTGACGACTTGCCATCGTTCGTCCGCAAACCGACCACCATCGCTCCGGCCGCGGCAACTCCGGCGGTGACATCGGTGAAAGCATCAGTGGAAACCGCCTCCACGCCCGTCATGGAAGGTTGGGGCAAAGCGGTTGCGCTTCCTGAGGCACCGAGCACTCCCCCGGTCCAGTCCCCCGTCAAGGCCGTTCCCGTGAATCCCCCGGCACCGGAGCCCCTGGCCGCGACGGAAGCCTCCCCGGTGGCGCGCGACTCTATTTTCTCCGGCTCCAAACCGTTGGTCAGCGCGGTTGCCTCCCGCCGTCCCTCGTCGCCCCAGTCGACCGTTTCCCCCCTCCCGGATCCCGCCCCGGCCAAGGCCCCGGCAGGAATCGAAACTCTCGACACCAAGCGGCCAACCATCACAGAGCGACCGGCTCAGGCACCAGCCCCGGCACCGGCAGCCCGAGGCTCGGTCGATTACGATGATCTCCGCGACATTGAACTGCGCGCCATCTTCGGCACCCGCGAGCGCTTCACGGCCCAGCGCATCGCTGAGTTGACCAGCGCGATGCCGGGCGTCCTCGCCTGCGTGGTTTCCACGCCGAACCAGAGCGCTTCGGCGACCCATTCCGGAGCCGATCAGGACCTGCGTTCCCTGGAGACCGATCGTGAGTCCCTCTATCAGAGCATGATGAATTTTGCGCGGGTCATGGGCATGGATGATGCCGAGACCTTCACCCTCCACAGTGGCCGCGAAGTGTTGAGTTTCTTCGTGAACGGCAACCGGTTCCTCACCGTGCGGCATCTTCCCGGTGGCTTCGATCCCGGCATCCGGGAGAGGCTCATCCTGGTGGCTCGCGGTCTGGGCGGTCTTGACGACACCGCGGACGTTTGATGGCAGAACCCCCACCCGGCAGCTGACATGGCCACAGTGAACCACCGCACCCGCGAGGTGCAGTTCAAGATCGTGTATTGCGGTACCCCGATGGGCGGAAAAACGTCCAACCTGCAGCACATCCACGAGCGTCTCGGCCCCTCGATGCGGGGTGACCTGGTCTCCATCGCCGGAGCGGCGGACCGCACGCTGTTCTTCGACTTCCTTCCCGTCAACGCGCACGTCATCGCCGGTTTCCGGACACGCTTCCAGCTCTACACGGTGCCGGGGCAGCGCGCCTTCAATGAGACCCGCCAGGTCGTGCTGACCGGCGTGGACGGAGTGGTCTTCGTCGCCGATTCCTCACCGGACCGTGCCCAGGCCAATGCCATGGCTTTGGAAGCCACCTGGCAGGCACTCGCCGGATTCAAACTGACGCCCGGGGATCTTCCCTTTGTCTATCAGTTCAACAAACGCGATCTCCCCGATGCCCTGCCCTGTTATGAAATGCAGGAGCAACTCAACCCGAAAGGCTATCCCTCGTTTGCATCTGTGGCTTCCACGGGATATAATGTCTTCTCGACGTTGGAAGCGGTCACTCAAGCGGTCCTCCACGGCTTCCATCACCGGGGTGACCGCACGCCCCCCCGGTCAGGATCCCGCCCCGTTCCGCCATGCCAAGACGTTGCACTGGCATCCTGACTTTTGAAAATGCAAAACGACTACCCGGGAGACGAATTCGGCACCACGGCGACCACGGAACTCTCTGAGGAAATGGCCGACAGCCTGGAGTCCGCCCTCAAAGATTTCGCCCGCGATGCCGACCTCTCGCTCGCGGTGGCGGTGGATGCCGGAGGAGCGCTCCTCGCGGGTGTCTCGAGCCGGGATGATCTGGACGTTTCCGCCGTCTGCGCGCTGGCCGCCGGTGTCCATGCCGCCGGCAAATCCCTCGCCCGCGCGATCGGAGAGGAAGTGCCCACTGACATCATCCAGCACGGGGAGCACGGCGCCTGCTTCATTCATGGGCTCGAAGGCCTCGGACTGCTGCTGGCGGTGGCCGATGGCAACACCCCGGTCGGATTGCTCCGGCACCGGGCCGCGGAAGCAGTCGCCGACATCCTGAGCCGTCTCCAGGCCAGCGCCGCGCCGGCACCGGTCGCCGAAAATCCGGAACCACAGGCGGAAACCGAAGTGATCGAGGAACCATCTCCGCAGGAGGATTTCCAGATCGATTTGGAGTCCACTCCGGAACCACCGGAGGAAATGGAATCTCCGGTGGAATTGGAACTCCCGCCCGCGCCCCCGAAGACCGAGGACACCGTCCCGGCCATGGCGCCCTACGCTTACTCCGAGCCACCCCCGGCCCGCACGCCGGAATTGCCTCCCGCGATTCCCCCGGCCTTCGCGGCGGCGGCCGCCGCGGCGGCCG